>JAJYIN010000215.1 GCA_021790075.1 Actinomycetes bacterium
AGCTAGGGAAATGTTGCCGGGCCCCGGGAAGTTCCACGCGACCGCGGGTTCAGGAAATGTAGGCCAACTCTTTTTTTCGGGAAGTGCCCAATGTGTCCCAGGACATACCTGAGATTAAGCCCGGCTGACGAAGATCCGGCCGGCCGCGGCTATGCTGATTGTGATAACATTCCACCTTATCCGGGCATGACTGTACCGGGCATGTTCCGGCAATCAGAAGGAGAGATTCATTGATTTCGCATGATGACGTATTGTACGTGGCGAGGCTTGCCAGGCTGAAGCTGGCGGCGGAAGAGCTGGACCGGTACGCCGCGCAGCTGTCTTCCATCCTCAACCATATTGACAAGATATCAGAGCTCGATCTGGCCAAGGTCGAGCCTACGTCCCATGTGATCGGCCTCTCGAATGTGTTCCGGGAAGACAAGTCGCGTCCGTCCCTGCCGCAGGCGGAGATACTGGCGAACGGACCCGAGGTGGAGCGGGGGGCTTTCCGGGTTCCCCCAATCCTGGAGGCAGAGGAATGAACCTGCTGCGCCTGACGGCCATCCAGGCGCTGGAGCTGATGCGGTCCGGAGAGCTCTCGGCCGCCGAACTGACCGGCGCTTATCTGGATCAGATTGGCCGCCGCGACGTCGATGTGTGCGCTTACCTGCGCGTCACCGATGAGCAGGCGCGGCGGGAGGCGGCCGCCGCTGATGAAGCCGGCGGCGGATTTCCAGACCTCTCCGGCCTGCCCACCGCCGTCAAGGACGTGCTTTGCACCAAAGGTGTGGTCACTACCTGCGCCTCGAGAATGCTGGAGAACTACAATCCCGTCTATACCGCGACGTGCGTGGAAAAGATAGCTGCGGCCGGCATGGTCATGCTGGGCAAGACCAACATGGACGAGTTCGCCATGGGCTCTTCCACGGAGAACTCCGCGTTCGGGCCGACCCGTAACCCCTGGGACCTGGAGCGGGTGCCGGGCGGCTCCAGCGGCGGCTCGGCGGCGGCGGTGGCTGCGGGCGAGGCTGTCTGGGCGCTGGGGTCTGATACCGGCGGCTCCATCCGCCAGCCGGCGGCTTTCTGCGGGGTGGTGGGCCTGAAGCCTACCTACGGCAGCGTTTCCCGCTACGGGCTGGTCGCCTTTGCCTCTTCTTTCGACCAGGTGGGACCGCTGACACGGGATGTCAAGGACGCGGCCCTGATGATGCAGTACCTGGTGGGCAAGGACCCGTGCGACACGACTTCGGTCGCGTACCCGGAAGCGATCAGCATTCCGGAAGACAGGGATCTGAGCGGCCTGCGAATCGGCATAGTGGGGGAACTGGTAGGCGAAGGAATCGACCCCGGCGTTCTTGAGGTTTTCAACGATGCGGTTGCCAGGCTGGAAGCGGCGGGCGCCGAAGTAGGGGAAGCCAGCCTGCCCCATTCCGAATTTGCGCTGCCCGCCTACTACATACTGGCTCCGGCGGAGGCGAGCGCCAATCTGGCGCGTTTCGACGGCGTGCGTTACGGCCTCCGGGCGGGAGGCATGCGGGGCGTCACCGAGATGTACGAGGAAACCCGCAGCCAGGGTTTCGGCGATGAGGTCAAGCGCCGCATCATGCTCGGCACCTACGCGCTTTCCTCCGGATATTACGAAGCTTATTACGGCCAGGCGCAGAAGGTGCGCACTCTCATTGTGAGGGATTTCGAGAAAGCGCTTGCCGATTTCGACCTGCTCATCTCCCCGACGGCGCCGACCACCGCCTTCAGGCTGGGGGAGAAGACCGGCGACCCGCTGACCATGTACCTGTCTGACATCTGTACCATTCCTGTCAACCTGGCGGGACTGCCTGGCATCTCCATCCCGGCGGGACTCTCGGAAGGACTGCCGGTAGGCCTGCAGATCATTGGCGGGCCCCTTTCAGAGAACAGCCTCCTGCAGGCCGCCCGGGGGGCCGAGCTGGCGATCGGTTTCAACGAGGTGCCGCCCCTGGTCAAGGAGCGTGACTGAAGATGGAATATGAACCGGTAATCGGTCTGGAGATACATGTGGAGCTGTCCACGGAAAGCAAGATGTTCTGTGGCTGCCGGGTGGAGTTCGGCGGCGAGCCCAACTCCCGCACCTGTCCGGTCTGCACGGCCCAGCCGGGGGCCCTGCCGGTTGCCAACCGCAAGGCGATTGAATACCTGGGAAAGATCGGCCTGTCGCTGGATTGCTCCATTCCCGAGCGCAGCATCTTCCACCGCAAGAATTATTTCTATCCCGACCTCCCCAAGGGCTACCAGATTTCCCAGTACGACCAGCCCTTCGCGGTTGAGGGCCATCTGGATGTGCCGCTGGAAGGGGAAACCTGCCGGGTCGGCATCGAGCGCGTTCACATGGAGGAAGACACGGCCAAGAACATCCACGCGGGGGAGACGGGGCGTATCGCCGGCGCCCTTTACGCGCTGGTGGACTTCAACCGCTCCGGCACGCCCCTGGTGGAGATCGTCACCCAGCCAGACATCCACTCGCCGCAGGTGGCCCGCTCCTTCCTCAACGAGCTCAAGAATCTGCTCAAGTATCTGGACGTATCGGACTGCAACATGGAGGAGGGCTCGCTTCGCTGCGACGCCAACGTTTCTGTGCGCCCGGCGGGCACGGCGGAGCTGGGCGTGAAGACAGAGCTCAAGAACATGAACAGCTTCAAGCACCTGGAGAAGGGGCTTGCCAGGGAGATCGCCCGCCAGGTGGAGCTGCTTAAAAGCGGCGGGCGGGTGGTGCAGCAGACGGTCCACTTTGATGTGGCCACCGGCGAGGTGACCCCGATGCGCTCAAAGGAGTTTGCCCATGATTACCGCTATTTTCCGGAGCCGGACCTGGTGCCGCTGGTGGCCGGCCGCAATTTTGTGGAAGGCATTCTGGGCCAGATGCCGGAACTGCCGGCGGCGCGGGCGCAGCGCTATATAGTTGATTTCGGGCTGCCGGAATATAACGCCCAGGTGCTGACTTCGAGCCGCGGGCTGGCTGATTATTTCGAGGCGACCCTGGAGCATTTCGATGACCCCAAGACAGTCAGCAACTGGTTGATGGGCGAGCTGCTTGGGTATCTGAATGCCACCGGGCAGGAGCTGTCCGCCTGCGGGGTCCGCCCGGCAGGGACGGGCGCGCTGCTGGCGATGATCAGGGACGGGAAAATCAGCACCGCCGTCGGCAAGGAAGTTTACCTGGAGATGTGCGACACAGGCAAGCGGGCGGAGGATATCGTGGCGGCCAAAGGACTCAC
>JAJYIN010000024.1 GCA_021790075.1 Actinomycetes bacterium
CCGGGTAGCCCTTGTCAACGATGTACTTGTGCTCCAGCGAAGTGAAGATGACTCCAGAGATGTCGACGCCGAAGATCAGCCCCAGCGACCGGGTCATGTTCAGGATGCCTCCGGCCACGCCCAGCTTGTCGGGAGGCGCGGCCCCCATGATGGCGCTGTTGTTGGGAGGCGTGAACATGCCCATGCCGATGCCCAGGGTCACCAGTTCGACCACGAGCACCACCAGGGAGGTGGTGGGGCTCAGGAAGAGCAGCGCCAGGCAGGTGAGCGCCGACACCGCCATGCCTGAGGTCGTCATGATCCGGGCGCCGTACTTGTCCGAGATATGGCCGGAGAAGGGCGCCACCACCGCCATCGCCAGCGGAATCGGCGTGAGCAGCGCTCCCGCCAGGACGACGCTGACGTTAAGCACCTTTTCCAGGTAGAACGGCATCAGGAACAGCATCGCGAAAAGCACGTAATAGGAGAACATGCCGGTGATGTTGCCGATCAGGAACGTGTCGTTCTTGAACAGCTTCAGGTCGATAAGCGGATGCTCCACCTTGAGCTCGGTGAAGACGAAGGCAGCCAGGAACACCACCGAGAGCGCGAAATAGCTGAGGACGGTTGGCGAACCCCAGCCCAGGCTGGACAGCTCGTTGACCGCCAGCACCAGGAATCCCAGCCCCAGCACGAACGTCAGGGTGCCCAGGAAATCCACCTTCTCCTTTTTCCCGGAGCTCTCGTTCTTGGGCAGGATCATCAACGCCGCCAGGATCCCGAAGACGCCGATCGGCAGGTTCACGTAAAAGATGGCCCGCCAGCCGATGGCGGCGATCAGGAGGCCGCCGACCAGGGGACCGATGCACATCGAGATCGCCTGGACGGCGCCCTGGATGCCAATGGCCTTTCCCCTTTCAGTCGAGGGAAAAGCAGAGGTGATGATGGCGACCGAGTTCGCCTGCAGCAGCCCGGCGCCGACCGCCTGCAGCACCCGCGCCCCGATGAGGAAGGACGCCGTCGGCGCCATGCCGCAGAAAAACGACCCGATGGTGAAGACGATAAAACCGGCGCTGTACAGCCGCGTCCGGCCGAACATGTCCGCCAGCCTGCCAAAGAAGGGCAAGAAGATGGTAAGCGTGAGCATGTAGGCCATGGCCACCCATTCGATCACCGACATGGAGACGTTGAACTCCGAGTTCAGGGTAGGCATGGCGATATTGACGATGCTCACGTCCAGCGCGGACATCGTCGCTCCGATCAGAACCGTGGTCAGGATGAACCATTTCCAGTTTTCGCGGTTGGAAAAGAATGGATGCGGAAACTTCATCAGTTTACTCATGCTTTTCTCTCGCCTCTCTCCTTTTTAGTCGTGGTTTGCCTGGACCCCACCAAACTATTAAGAATTAATGACATAGCTATAAGCGCTGCTTATTAACACTATTTCTTTAATAAGTATACCTTTTATGGTTCATTTTATAAACACTATGATGCATTTTTTGACGCAAAAAAATAGCGCTAATAGCGGCTTTTTTTGACGAGCGTTTCAAATTGGTACAGTAAACGCTATATATATTATAGGAAAAAAGGGTTGAAGATGCAGCCGGGAAGATCTTCCTCGAGGAATCTGGAAAAGTTCTGCCGGTTTTTACCCGGGTCTATCCGTGCGAATCGCCCTTCCCCTGCCGGCGGCGGGCGTAGGCGCGCACTCCGGAAAAAAACAGCTGCCCCTCCGCCAGCACCAGGATCACGAAAATGGCCACCAGCAGGAGCTCGGGAAGGGAAAAGCTCTCGTGCAGCTGATACACGATAAGGACATTCAAGGTCGTCACCAGAACGATGAAGATCTGAAAGACGATGAAGAAGTAGATCCGGTTGAAACGCATGCTGTATTCGCGCTTGATCACCGATTGCAGGGCGAACCAGAGGGGCAGGGTGGAAATGATCTCCAGACCCAGGAGGGCCGCCGCGTACAGCGCTATCCGGCCGATTTCATCCACCGGCCCCTCACACCCAGTTGAGGAAGTCCTTGACCATCTTCATGAATTTTACCATGCCGGCCGGCAAGCGGATTTTTCGCAGGATGTTGGCTCCGCAGGCGTCGCACCGGTTCGCACAAGTATACCAGCAACCCGCCTTCCCAGGCCCATGAATATGGTATTCTTGAACTTGAGAAAGCGGTACGCAGCAGCCTCGGTGAAGCTGGTTTTTTTGCTTCAGAAAAACCGCATTCTTCGCCGAAACGAATCTGGAACGTTTATGAATATCAATCAACAAAGACTGAACGGGGAAATTGCGGCCCAACTGGAAGCAAGCGCCGCGCTGAAGGCAGAACTGGCAAGAAGATTTACCGGCGTCATATCGCAGATCGCTGAAGAAATCTGCAAATCGCTGAACAACGGGGGCAAACTCATCTTGTTCGGCAATGGCGGCAGCGCTGCCGACGCCCAGCATATAGCCGGTGAGCTGGTCGGCAGGTTCAGGAAAGACCGGCCCGGCCTCAGGGCAATCTCGCTGTCCACCGACACTTCCTCATTGACTTCAATCAGCAACGACTTCGATTTCAACCAGATTTTTTCCCGCCAGGTCGAATGCATGGCCGATCCCCATGATGTGATTTTGGGAATAACGACGAGCGGCAATTCTGAGAATGTCCTGCGCGCGCTTGAGGCCGGCGCCAGGCTGGGAGCCACTACGGTCTGCCTGACCGGGATGGACGGCGGGGCATGCGCGGGCGTGGCGCAGATAAGCCTGATTGTGCCAAGTTTCGACGTTCCCCGGATCCAGGAGGCCCATATCACCATCGGACATATCGTCTGCCACCTGGTGGAAGAGGAACTGTTCGGAAAGTCCCATGAATAGCCGCGCAGTTTTTCTCGACCGGGACGGGACCATCAACGAGGATGTCGGTTACCCGGCCAATGCCGGCGACCTGATCTTGTTGCCGGGCTCAGCGGGCGCGATCAGGGCGCTGAATCAACAGGGGTTGAAGGTCATAGTCATCTCCAACCAGTCCGGAATCGGGCGAGGCCTCTTTGGCCATGCGGAAGTTGATAACCTCAATCTCGACCTGAACGAACGCCTCAAGGCACAGGGAGCCTGGATCGACGCCTTTTATTATTGCCCCCATGCCCCGGCCGCGGACGGCGAGCCAGTCTGTGATTGCCGAAAGCCGGGGACAGGACTGTTCGACCGGGCCGCAGACGAACTGGCGATAGAACTGCGGTTATCCTTCATGGTTGGCGACAAACTTTCCGACATCTCCGCGGGCGCCAGTTGCGGCTGCCGGACTGTCTTGCTGGGCAATGATGAACTTTTCGAGACGGCGCCCCGGTATCGGCCCGACTGTCGGGTCCCCGGCCTGACAGCCGCCGTTGAATGGATTTTGTCGCAGATCGGCAAGAAACCGGATTAAAAAAAGAGTGAGACTCGCATGACGCCTTCATATCAGGAAAAACTCCACGCCATTCTAGCCGCGGTCAAAGGCAGGAAAATTCTGGTTTTCGGAGATCTGATGATCGATGAGTACATTTATGGCGTCGTCAGCAGGATCTCACCGGAAGCGCCGGTGCCGGTTCTGGAGTTCAAGTACAGCGATCGCCGTTTGGGGGGAGCGGCAAACGCGGCCCTCAATATCGAGTCACTGGGCGCGGACTGCACGATCATTGGCTGCATCGGCGGAGATGATGACGGGGAAATGTTCCTCTCGCTTGCTAAATCTCCAGCTTTTTCTCATATTGACGTCGTTGTCGACGGGGAGAGGCGCACGACCAAGAAAACCAGAGTCGTAGCACATAGCCAAAACGTCATCAGGATTGACAATGAGACCAGCGAGCCCGTCAGCGAGCCCGTCGAACAGGATCTCATGCAGCTCCTCGAGGCGAATCTGGAAAATATCGAAGGCGTTCTGATCAGCGATTACAACAAGGGAACCGTAACGCCGCGGACGGCGCGCTGGCTGGTTGGCGCCTGCAAACAACGGTCGATCCCGGTGCTGCTGGATTCCAAGTCGGCGAACATCTCGGCGTACGAGGGCGTAACCATCCTGACGCCGAATTTCAGCGAGGCCCAGGCCTTTACCGGTATCAAGGCCGGCGATGAGACCTCTTTCAATCAAATGGGCGTTTCCCTGATGGAAATATTTAAGTCGGACAGCGCGGTGATCACCAGAGCGGAAAAGGGCATGACGGTATTCACGCGCGATCATCAGCCGTATAGCACTCCTGCATTCTCCATGGATGTGACAGATGTCACCGGCGCCGGCGATACGGTGGCGGCTTCCTTCATTCTTTGCCTGGCGGTGGGGCTGACGCTCGAGGACGCGGCATTCTTTGCCAACACGGCAGCGGCGGTAGTGGTCAGGAAGGTCGGCACCGCTACACCACAAATCAGCGACATGGAAGAAATCCTGTTGCATTATGAGTAAGAATCTATCTCAAAAGGTTGTTCGCGGCGAGGCCGAGCGAAAAGGCCATGGGCAAGGACGCAGGAAGACAGCCGAAAAAATCCTCTCCGCTCAAAGCCTCAGATCAAGACTTGACCGGATTGGTAAAGGCAAGAGGACTGTCTTTACCAACGGCTGCTTCGATGTCTTGCACCCCGGCCATATCTACTGCCTGACGGAAGCAAGCCTCCTGGGGGATTTTCTGATCGTCGGCGTCAACTCCGACGATTCTGTGAGAAGATTGAAGGGGGCGAACCGGCCCATCATCTCCCAGGATGACCGGGCCCTGATGCTGTCGGCGCTCGCATGCGTGGATGCGGTAGTGATATTTGATGAAGACACGCCCGTCCCGTTGATCCGGTTGCTGCGGCCGGATATTTTTGTTAAAGGCAGCGATTACGCCGGGAAACAGATTCCCGAACTGGAGGAACTCCGAATATATGACGGCAAAGTCGAGTTTGTTGATCTCAAGCCAGGCTGGTCGACAACAGGTTTTCTTGAACGGCTATGCCGCCTGCAGCAGTCTGAGTAAGACCGAATCGCCAGCGTGGCGCCGTATAAGCCGGTTCCGCCGGACGAACCGCAGGCAATCTCATCCCCTCCATATTTCCCGCCGGCCGGTCTCATAGACAGCATACGTTACCATCAATATAATGCCTTTAATAGCATTTCTAACTTCGAGATGAATCCACATCGTTAAGTTCCAGGAAAAATTTCGGGAATTAGCTTCTACAAGGCTTCTTCTGCCGCTCATCATACTAATTGGTGCTGCCCTTCGCTTGATCGGCTTGGGAAACAACAGCATGTGGTGTGATGAGCTGTACACGGTTTGGGTCAGCAGGCTGCCGGCAGATTCTTTCTTCACGGCGCTTTCTTCCTGGGGGCATCCCCCGCTGTATTATCTGCTCGGAAGAGTATGGTTTGTCATCAGCTCGAGCGATGCCTGGAGCCGGTCCATCTCATTTGTGGCGGGAGTGGCGCTGATCTTCCTGATTTTCGTGGTTGGCAAAGAGCTGTTTTCCAGGCAGGTGGGCCTTTGGGCGGCAGGGCTGGCTTCTCTTTCTCCCTTGCTGGTGTCCTACTCCCGCGATGCCACCGTCTATTCCTGGCTGACAACCCTCACCCTGTTATCTTTTTACCTGCTGACAAGGTCCATCATGAAGGGCGGGTGGCAAAACTGGGGCCTGTTCACGATCGTGGCTGCGATTGCAATTTTTAGCCACCTGTTTTCTTTCCTCCTGTTGTTGGCGTTTGCGGGTGCTTATTTCATCCTTCGAGAACGTGACAAAAAATCTTTTGCGCCTTTCATGGCAAGCGAACTGATACTGGCTGCGGCCTTTGTTGCTGCCTGGCTGATTTCACGTAACGCCGACGGATTGATCAATGTCAAATTTCCACTGAAAATCATACTGGTAAAACTGGTGCTGATCCCTTACGTCATGCTGGGCGGCGGCTTTAACGACTTTGGCGCCGGTATCGGCGGCACGATCGTAAGATATGGCGCCGGCAGGCCCCGGTTTCTTGCCGCCTTGCTTTTCATACTGGTTGTTGTGCCCCTTTTCGGTATTTTCTGGCGCAGAAAAGCCTTACGCCGCACCTTTCTCTCGAGAAGAGCGATTGCGCTTGTTTTCTTCACCGCGGTCTTGAGCGTCATACCCGTCATCCTCCATAACGTTCTTGATATACCTGATCAGCCGTCACAGCGCTTCTATCTTTGGGCGGCACCAACCTTTTTGTTGCTGGTAGCACTTGGAATTGCCTCTTTGTCAACGAGGGGGAAGATGATTGCGGGGACGATCCTGATTGCCGGCTTTTCAACAATGACTGTCTGGGGTGTTTTCTTTTACCATCCGCTTGATTTTAAAACCCCTTTGACTTTCGTGTCCACCAAATACCAAAAGAGTGATTTGCTGTATTGCCCCGTTTACGACATCTCTGTTTTGGCGACAGGACACTACCTGCCGCAGGATACCAAAATGGCCGGGCTGCTGCTGCCGGCAAAGCAGAGTCCGGGAGAATATTATTTCCTGCCGGACGATAACGACCTGTTTGCCTATACGGCGGAAAACCCCAAGACTATCGATGCAAAATATTTAACATCCGGCGATGATTTGAAACGCCGGGCGCGGAACTCCCTCAAAGGCACTGACAGGCTTTGGGTGGTTGTTTTTTACGATGACAACGGGAATGAATACTGCCCCGGCTGTGACGTGCTGAGCAGCGTCCTGGCCGGCGGCTGGCAGGAACAAACCTGGTCTTTTGATTCAGGCAAAGTCTATTTGTATACCCGCTTGCCGGCCCGCACGTGAAAAACCCCCGGCCCGCGGCGACAGCCTTACACCCATGTCAGGAAATCTTTTATCATGCCGGCGAAATTCGACATATCGCTGCCCGAGCGGAGCTGTTTGAGCGAGTTCAGAATGACGTGCGGCTGCCGGTAGAACTCCCGGTAGGCCTGGTCGCGGGCTGCCATGATATCCGCGGGAGCAAGTTGCGGCGTGGTGATGACTGAATAGTTCTGTTCGAAGTATTTCCAGTCTGATTTATCGAGCCAGCCCATCTCGTCACATTGCTCGAACAGCTTGGAGCCGGGCATCGCGACGGCGCAGTAAAATTGGGCGTATTCCAGTTTGAGGAACTTGGTAAATTCGACCGTGCTCCTCATCGTCTCCTTGGTCTCGCCGGGGAAGCCCAGGATGCAGTGCCCCGTGACCTCGAGCCCGACCTCATGCGCCATCCTCACCGCCACGACGGCCTGGGCGATCGTGGCCCGCTTCTTCATGGAATCCAGCACCTCCTGGACGCCGCTTTCGATGCCATAGCCTATCATCCAGCAGCCGGCCTTCTTGATGGTCTTCAATAGCCTGGGCGAAACGGTGTCGACCCTGCTGTTGCATACCCAGCGCACGTCCAGGTGGCGCCGCATGATCTCTTCCGCGGTCTCGATGGCGTAGTCTTGATCCGTGGTGAACGATTCAGTCCAGAACAGGAAGTCCCTGACTCCGAATTCCTTGACCACCCACTCCATCTCGTCCACGACTTTTTGAGGGGAGCGGCGGCGCCGTTTGGCTCCGTAATAGACCTTGTTCACGCACATCGTGCAGGCATACGGACAGCCCCTGGCGGTGGCCACCAGCAGGAAGGGATGACCCGAGAAAGGCAGGCAGTAGTTGTTGACATCGATCAGATCCCAGGCCGGATAGGGAAGCTCATCGAGATCGTCAATGTACGGGCGATCCTGATTGTGCTTGACCTGTCCGTTGCTCCGGTAGGAAAGGCCGGCCACGCCATCGAGACCGGCTCCGCTTTGAATCGCCAGCGCCGCGTCCCTGATCGTGTATTCCGGCTCACCGCGGACAAGCATGTCGAGATTGTCGTCGAAGGCAAAACAATCGTCCGGCCGTGCACTCGGATGGATCCCGATCGCCATTGTCCAGGCGTCCGGATGCGCCCCCTTCGCCAGGGAAGCTATGGCGATATCGCTTTCGATCGAGGGGGTCCCCGTGTTGATGACAACCAGGTCCGGCTTCCAGGCGGTGATGGCTTCCTTGAGCGCCTCGCGATCGACGTCCTCGACGCTGCAGTCCACCAGCTTTGCTTCCATGTCAACTTCACGCAGCACCGCGGCCGTCTGAGCCATGGAGATGGGAGCCCAAACAGCGGTCCAGGCGCCGGTGCGCTGCATGCAGCGGCCTTCCCTGACGATATTTACGCCTTCAACCGGCGGCGGATTCAAGAAAAACACTTTCAACGCAATGCCTCTTCTGATGAATCCCCTGGAAGCAGTTTCTGGATCTGCATATCCTTATACCAGCTCGTCGATCCAGTCGATTTCTTTATCCTCGAACAGGCCCTGGATGCAAATGTTATTCCCCTTGCAGGGAATGGCGTCTGATATATGGATGCAGGGCGAGCAGGGGATCTTCTTGTACATCACCTCTTCCTGGAGGCCGGGAAAATCGCGCAGGCGGGTTTCCGGGTCCGTGGGCCCCCAGATAGAAACGGTTTTGACGCCAAAGAGCCGGGCAAAATGGATCAGCGCCGAATCGATGCCCCATAGCTCGTCACTGGCCTTTAGCAACGACAGGCTTTCCGTCAGCGTTGTCTTGCCGCAGAAATCACGAAAATTCACTTTTGGCAACCTCGATGAGACCCTGCCGGTGATCTCCGTAGCCAGGGCCGAATCCTTTTCGACGCCAAGAAAGACGACCTCCATATCCCTGCCGGCATCGATCCTGGACAGCAACACCTTTTCCCACTGCTCTGCCGACAGCATCCTCTCCCTGCCGAGATCAGAACAGCCATGGCCGATGCAGATCCGGTAACTGTCCGGCCGCTCAGCCTCAGGCAGTCCCTTTTCCAGATGATCGCGGCATTCCTCCGGGGACGCCGGCCTGACTGCGAACGGCTGGAATAACTTGTCATACATCTCATACGTGCCGGCATAGCTGTTGAAGTAGAAAAGGTGGGTGGCGACTCCTTTTTTCCAGAATGCGTTCTGGAAGTAATAGCCGACCCTGTTCCGGGCGCCTGTCAGCAGGGCAAAGAGCAGTGCGAGATTGCTGTATGCCTCCAGGATGATGACGGTATCCGTGCCAAAAGTCCTGAAAAAGCAGTTCAGCGAGCTGAGCGCCAGGCGCGTGACCCCCGCATCGTCGATCTCATGGATTTCATCAAAGACGTCCAGGCTGCGGGCAAACGGCGCTGTTTTACTGGTGGTCACGAGCCGGATGTTGAGGTCGGGGTATTTCTTCCTCAAGCCCAGCAGGGTCGGAAAGGCTATCGCCAGACTACCGCCGCCCAGGGGTTTGACAATCGTCACATCCTCGTTAAAACTCAGATCATGATCCCTGCGTGAGACTAAACCCATCAAACCTGTAACCGGCTTCAGCAGTACAATCAACACGATGCCGAGGTATTTGTCTAATTTGAGAATTGTATCAAGCTTCAATATATGGATGCTTTCTGAATCAGCATTCAAGCGGGTCTTTCACGCCTTTTCAAAGATAGCACAAGGGGGCGTTTCCCGCCTAACCGACACGGCCGGCCGCGAGAATGCGGCTTCAATCTCACGCGGTGATATCGGGCGAGGCGATAAACTTCGTGAGGGCGTCGACAAAAGTGCGGCGCTGCGGACCCCGGATGACCTCGGAAGTCTCATTGCGCACCGGGCTGTCGGTGACCAGCAGGGCCATCGCGGACTGCATGTGCTGGAAACCGGCGAGGGCGAAGAAACTGGAAGCTTCCAGCTCCACCCCCAGGTACCCTTCCTCCTGCCAGGCGCCGATCATTTCGTCGGTCTCGCGGAAGGCGGCTCCGGTGGTGACGATGGGTCCGCTGTGGACCGGCATCCCCCGGCGGCCGAAGAAAGCGCTCAGGCTGGTTGAGAGCCCCGCGCTGGCGGGAATCTCCTGGCCGTGCTCGAAGCCGTAATGCGCCGAGAGGCAGTCGCCGGCCAGGGCCGACTCTGGCACGACGATGTCGCCACAATCGATCTGGGGCTGCAGGGCGCCGCAGGTTCCCAGGCCGATCACCGTATCGGCGCGGGTGAAGGTGAGACTGCGCATCACTCCCTCGAGGATGACTGTCCCGGGCGGCACGCGCATATAGCCGATCAGGCGGTCGCCTATATATCCGGTGTACAGGGAGCCAAAATGCTGGTGGCGCTCCAGCAGCGGGCTGAGGAAATCCTCGCCAAAGGCGAGCAGGACCGTGCGCGGGGTGAAATCATGGGGATCGGTACCCTGGAATACCCAGCGCTCGGCGACAAAGCGGACGAATTTCTGTTCCCAGTTCAATGAGTCTGATATCGGTATGGGGAAGGAAGCCGGCCCCGGCCGCCAAATACGTCCTTGAGCGGGCAGCTTCCAATCCCCGGGGACAGTCGATACTATACCATGCCAGATATGCCCCTCCAACAAGGAGGCCCGCCGCCCCGTGACCAGCCCATGAGCACCAGAAGCCGGGTACCCGAAAACGCTGTCCTGCTGAGCTCCTCCCAGTTCGTCAGGACGGCCGTCGGCTTCCTCTTTTTTCTGTTCCTGGCGCGGCGGCTGGGGCCCGATGAATACGGCAGGTACATGTTCGCCTTTGCCCTGTCGGAGATCTTCTCCATCGCCGGGGACGTGGGCCTGCACGAGTACAGCATCCGCGAGATCGCCCGCCGGCCGGAAGAGCTGAGCCGGCGGCTGGTGGGCATCCTGGTCCTGAAGACGTTACTGTCGAGCTGCTCAGCCGTCATCATGGTGGCGATAGTGCCACTGATGGGCAAGGACAGCTCCACCTCGATGGCGGTGGCAGCCTTCGCCATCGCCCAGATCGGCTACTCCTGGTTCTATGCCTCGACAATTACCTTCTCGGTCCGGCAGGACCTGCATATCCAGGCCTTCCTTTGGCTGCTGGAAAAACTGCTTTATGCCGGCACCGGCGCCGCTGTGCTGCTGGCCGGGTACAACTTCGTGGCGGTGGCTTTCAGCAACACCTTCGTCCAGTTTGCCGGCGGCATCCTCGGCGTGCTGATCGCCTGGCGCAAGTACGGGCCGTACGTCATGAGGCTGGACCGGCAGAAGTGGCTGCCCTATCTGAAGGCGGCGCTGCCCTTCGGGTTGATCGTCGCCTTTTACCTGGTATATTTCCGCGTCGACAGCGTCATGATCTCGTTCTTCCGCGGGGACGCCGAAGTCGGCCAGTACAACGCCGCCTACACCCTGGTCTCGGCGCTCCTGTTCCTGCCCTCGGGACTGGTGGCGGCGCTCTTCCCCAAGCTGGCCGGCGATTACCGCTCGCCCACCGACAACGTGGACGCCCCCTTTCAGAAAGCCGGCCGCTACCTGCTGGTGATGTCGCTGCCGATGGCTGTGGGCGGGTGGCTGCTGTCAGGCCAGCTGATGGGTTTCCTGTTCGGCGCCAAATATCTGCCCGCCGCCAACGCCCTGGCGGTGCTGGCCTGGACCCTGCCGGTGTGGTTCATCACCTTCCTGCAGGGGAACATCCTGACGATCATCGAGAGGCAGAAGGCCGTGGCGGCCGTCGGCCTGGTCAACATGATCTTCAACGTGCTCATCAACCTGGTGATCATCCCCCGCTACGGCTTCACGGGGGCGGCGGCGACCACCCTGGTAACGGAAGTGCTCGGCATCCTGCAGATGTTCTACCTGCTGAGGCGCAACATCTCCCTGGCCGGCACGGCCCTGATGGGGCTCAGGATAGCGCTGCTGTCGGCGGCGATGGGGTTGCTTGTCTGGCTGCTCCGGGACCGGCTGCAGGTGATGGTGACGGTGGCTGTGGCGGCAGCGGCGTATGGAGGCGCGGTGCTGGCGCTCCGGATCATCCCGCTGTCGGAACTGGCGGCGATATTGCGGCGGCGGCCGCAACCGGGCGAGGACGAGATCGGGCCGGTGGAGACGTAGTGGAGGGCGTCCGGCGGCCTATCCCCGGCAGATGATAAAGACGGTCGATCCCCAATCCTTCGGCAGCAGCGGATTGACGGCGCGGGCCGCCACGCCGGTGGCGAAGCTGGCCACCCGGTCCACCTGCCGGTTGCGGGCGCACAGCGAGCCGAACCCGCCCAGCACCCTGAGCAGCCGTGAAGATTCCCCGTACTCGGGACCGGCGGCCAGCCGCTTGGCGTATTCATCCGGGGGAAAGACCCCGCCACGGAAAAACGACCATGATTTCTCGATCCTGAATCCGGCCCTCTCGAACCGCTCGGTTATCTGCGACGGCAGCTCCAGCCCGAAGTGCCCGTCCATCTCGATGAAATAACGGTAAAACAGCTCCTCGTCGCTGCGGACCAGCTTGTAAAAAGGAGCAGTGCAGTGGGCCTCGATTATATGGAGCATGTAACCTCCGGGTTTGAGCACCCTTTTCCACTCGGCCAGCAGCGGGCCCTTCTCCAGGAAGGGGACATGGCCGAAGACGTCCCAGCTGGAGATGGCGTCGAATGTATTGCCGGCAAAGGGCAGCCTGAGGGCGTCGGCCGTGGCCACGGCCTGATATATCTTCCGCGCCTCGACGAGGCCGGCATAGGAGAGGTCGATGCCCACCGTCCGGTAAGGAGCCAGCAGCTCGTTGCCGCCGCCGCAGCCAACGTCCAGGATGAGCGCCTCGGGGCCAAACCGATTCAGGAACGAGCGGGTGAACTGGTGCTTGACAGTGCGGGAAGAAAAACGGTCGAAGAAGGCCTTGGAGCCGCGCCCCACTCCGGAGCGGCGCGCCACCCCGTCCTCGGTCGGCGCCGTGAACCTGCCTTCGTAAAATTCATCCTCCCCTGCGAAGCAGGGGATACCTTCCCTTACCGGGTAGGACGCGCAGCAGCTTTCGCAGGCCAGCAGGCTTTCCTGCCGGCCCAGGCGGCCGCCACACTCCGGGCAGCGGAAAATCTCAATCGGGTCCATGGAATTCTTACCGTCCATCATCTCGTCCGGCTAAGAACCGGGCGTCATTTTTTCTCTTGAGTCTTGCCTGTCCGGGGCGCCGCTTTCCCGGCGGTGCGGCCCGGGCTGCGGCGGGTGCGCGCGGAGGCAGTTTCCCCGCGGGCGGCTTCCTTCATCCTGGCCTCGACGAACGCGCCCATCTCCTTCTGGAACCGCTCCCGGGAGAACCCGGACGCATGCCTGCTGATGGCCTTAGGCTTGAAATCCCCCGGCGAGAAACGTGACACCGCCTCAATCAGCGAACCCGCAGCCGGTTCCGGGAACAGTATACCGGTTTTACCGTCCACCACGCTTTCCAGGAGACCGCCGCGCCCCAGGCCGATAACCGGCCGCCCGGCCGCCATCGCCTCCACCGGCACCATGCCGAAGTCCTCTTCCCCCGGAAAGATGAGCGCCTGGCAACGGCCCACCAGTCCGGGAAGCTCCTCCTCAGTGGCATATCCCAGAAACTCGATGTTGGGGGCGGCCATCCGCTCGAGCCGCTCGCGCTCGGGCCCGTCCCCCACTATCCTGAGTGGCAGACCCAGGCGGTTGAACGCCTCGACGGCAATCTCCACCTTCTTGTAAGGAACCAGCCGTGAGACCACGAGGAAATAGCCGCCCTGCTCCTCCAGGACCGGGAAGCGCTCCACGTCCACCGGCGGATTGATGACGGCGGCCTCGCGCCGGTAATACTTGCCGATCTTGGCGGCTGTGTTCCTGGAGTTGGCCACGAAATGGTCCACCCGGTCGGCGGCCAGGCGGTCCCACATTCGCAGATAGTGGAGCAGGACGTCGTTGCCCGCTTTAAGCAGGCGGTTGCCGTTGTGAAAGCGGGTGTCGAGGAACGGCTCCCAGGCATAACGCAGCGGCGTGTGGCAGTAGCAGATATGCGCCGTGCGCGGGCCGGTGAGGACGCCTTTGGCGCAGGCGGAGCTCGATGAGATCACCAGGTCGTAGCCGGTGAAATCAAACGACTCGAACGCCAGCGGAAACAGGGGGATGTACTTCTGGGCCACCTTCCCCAGGAACGGCAGCTTCTGCACAAACGAGGTCTCGACATCCCAGGCCAGCATCTCCGGCGGCAGGTTGCGGCTTGACAGAAACGTCGTATAGACCCGGGCCTCCGGATACATCTCCAGCAGCGCGCCCACGACCCTCTCCGAACCGCCCAGGGTGGTCAGCCATTCATGCGCGATGGCTACTCGCAAACCGCTCCTTTCCTGGAAATCCCTCACACAATGCCGTTTGAGATTGATCGACACACAGGATATACTTTTTTAAACTAATATTCAGTTTAATGAGCCCTTCTACCCGACCCCTACCCGAGCCTTCCAAGACCGCCGGAGCCCTGCCGGGCGCCGAACGGAGTTGGGACGAAGCCATCATCAAGTCGCTCTGCTACGCCGATATCTTCAGCTTCCCCCTCACCCTGGAAGAGATAGTCCGCTTTGCGGATGGCACCAGGATCACCGTCGAACAGGCCGCGGACAGGACGGCCGCCAGCAAGCCTCTTGGCGAGCTAGTCAAACAGGACCACGAGTTCTATTATCTGGAAGGCCGGGCCGATAACTGCCAGCGGCGCCGGGACCGGGAGGCCGAATCCCGCCGGCAGCTGGAGATCGCCCTCCGCCGCCTGGTCCCCCTGCAGGGCATCCCCTTCCTGCGGATGGCCGCCATCACCGGAGCCCTGGCGGCGCTCAACGCCCCCGCCGGCGATGACATCGACCTGCTCATCATAACTTCCCGGGGACGCATCTGGACCACATATCTGTTCCTGCGTCTGTGGAGGCGGTTCGGGCACAATCCGGATATCTGCTTCAACATGTTCCTCAGCGAGGGCGACCTCGAATTCAACCAGGGCCTGTTCTTCGCCCGCGAGATCCTGGGCTCCCTGCCCATTTTCAACCGCGCGGTCTTCGAGGACTTCCTCGAGGCGAACCCGTGGGTGTTCCGGATCTTCCCGTCGTTCATGCCCGACCCGGAAAGGATGCGCTACCGCATCGACACCAGCCCGCGCTGGCGGCGGCGGCAGCGGCAGATCGAGAAGTCTCTCAGCGGCCCGCTGGGCGACCTGCTGGAATTCCTGGCGCGCAAGTTCCAGTCACGCATCCTCATAAACGCGGCGCCGGACGCCGCCATGGGGGCCAGGCGCAACCGCATCAAGCTGCACAAACATGACAACCGGTCCCCCATCCTCGACAAGTACGAGCAGCGGTGCCAGGACCGGCTGGCGCAATACCGCGAACTGGCGGGGCCCCCGGTCAAACCGGTGGACTGAATTCCTGCCGCGGGGGGCCACCCTGCTTTACCCAGGATCTTACCCATGTTAATTTCCTGCCTGCCGCTCTTTCCTCAGGCATTCCGGTCGATGAACGTGAACAGCGTCTTCAGCAATATCTTGATATCCAGCCACGGGTTCCAGTTCTCGATGTAGTAGATATCGTGCTCGACGCGTTCCAGAATGTCGGTGTCGCCCCTGAGGCCGTTGATCTGAGCCCAGCCGGTGAGGCCGGGGCGCACCCGGTGGCGGCTGCCGTAGGACTGGATCTCCCGGGTGAATTTCTCCACGTGCTCGGGGCGTTCCGGCCGTGGCCCCACCAGGCTCATCTCGCCACTGATGACGTTCAGCAGCTGCGGGAGCTCGTCGATTCCCAGAGGCCGGATCAACCTGCCGACGCGGGTGCGGCGGGCATCTCCGGGCGTGGTCCAGCCGGCGCCGTCGGTTTCCGCGTCGACGCGCATGGAGCGGAATTTGAGGATGCTGAAAGGTTTCCCATTCCGCCCCAGGCGCACCTGGCGGTAGAGCACCGGCCCGGGTGAATCCAGCCTGATGGCCAGGGCCGTCAGCAGCATCAGAGGCGAAAGCACGATCAGGGTCAGCACGGCAATGATGATGTCCATCCCCCGCTTGACGAAAGCCTGCAGGCCGGTGACGCTGTTGCGCTTCAGCCCGATCACCGGCAGGCCGCGGATGTGCTCCACCCCCACCCGGTCGCTGAAGATCTCGTAGAGGCGCGGCACCATGGTGAACTCCACGCCATAGGGACGGCAGCGCTCCATCAGCTCCACGATCTGGTCGTGACGGTCACGGGAGAATGCCACGACCATGTGCTGGATGTGGTAACGAGTCAACACCTCTTCC
>JAJYIN010000216.1 GCA_021790075.1 Actinomycetes bacterium
CGGCGGCCTGGATCAGCTTCAGCAGGATGTTCTCGACGTCCTCGCCCACGTAGCCGGCCTCGGTGAGGGCGGTGGCGTCGGCGATGGCGAAAGGCACGTTGAGGAAGCGGGCCAGCGTCTGGGCCAGCAGCGTCTTGCCGCAGCCCGTCGGCCCCAGCAGCAGGATGTTCGATTTCTGCAGCTCGACATCATTGTCCTCGCCCGAGAACATCTGGATGCGCTTGTAGTGGTTGTAAACAGCCACCGACAGGGTGCGCTTGGCCTCCACCTGCCCCACCACGTATTCGTCCAGGGCGGAGTAGATCTCCTTGGGCTTGGGCAGGTTGTCCAGGTCGAGGCTGACCGGCGCCGAGAGCTCCTCGTCGATGATCTCGTTGCAGAGATCGATGCATTCGTCGCAGATGTAAACGCCGGGGCCGGCGATCAGTTTCTTGACCTGCCGCTGCGATTTGCCGCAGAAGCTGCAGAGGAGTTGCTCGTTGCCGTCGGTGGGTCTGGCCATGAAATTTACGCCCCCTTGGATGTCACGCGATGGGTAAGGACTTCGTCGATGATGCCATAATCCTTGGCCTCGGCGGCAGTCATGAAGAAATCGCGGTCGGTGTCGGCAGATACTTTTTCCAGCGGCTGGCCGGTATGGTCGCTGAGGATCTCGTCGAGCCGCTTGCGGAGGGAAAGGGCTTCCTTGGCATGGATCTCGATGTCGGCCGCGGGGCCCTGGAAACCGCCGGAGAGCTGGTGGATCAGTATTTTGGCATTCGGCAATGCGAACCGCTTGCCCTTTGCGCCTCCCGCGAGAATCAGCGCGCCCATGCTCATAGCTATCCCCACGCAGGTAGTTACCACATCCGGTTTTATAAACTGCATTGTATCATAGATGGCCAGACCGGCATAGACCGACCCGCCGGGAGAGTTGACATACAGGTTGATGTCTTTGTCAGGATCATCGGACTCCAGATGGAGAAGCTGCGCCACCACTACGTTGGCGATCTCCTCGTTGATGCCGCTGCCGAGGAAGATGATGCGCTCGTTCAGCAGACGGGAATAGATGTCGAAGGCCCGCTCGCCGCGGCTGGTCTGCTCGATTACCATGGGAATCAGTGGCATTTGGTCTTGCACCTCTAAGTTAGTGTTTTCATGGCTCACGCCGTATTGTGTTCCTGATAGTTTATCCATATTACAGATTATGGCTTGATAAGCTTTTCCGCGGCCTTTTCTTCTTCCGCAGCCTTTTCCTCTTCCACGCCGGCTGCTTTTTTTAGCACCGGGATGGCCTTTTCGACCATGTGATCGATCGCCTTGCGCCTCAGCAGGCTTTCCCGCACCAGCGCCTCCCGGCCGGCCTTGCGGGTCTTCCTGATCAGCTCGTCAGGATCATAGTTCATGGAAACGGCCTTGCGCCGGATCTCTGCTTCCACTTCTTCATCGCTGACCGAGAACCCTTCGTTTTCGGCGATGGCCTCGAGCACAAGGTCCTCCTTGACGAGCTTCTGAGCCTGCTCGCGGAAGTTCTTCTCGATATCCGTGTCCGGCACGCCCGCCTGCTCCAGATACTGTTCATAGGTCAGGCCGTTGTCCTTTAGCGCCATCATGAACTCGGACTTGAGCTGCCCGGTCCGGCTGTCAATCATCACCGGCGGGATCTCGACCTCGCCCACCTCGGCCGCCTGGTCCAGGACGCGCTCGCGGAACAGGTTCTCGGCGGCGGTCTCGCGGGCCGTGGTCATCCGCTGGCGGATGTCATCCCGGAGCTCGGCGATGGTGTCAAACTCGCTGGATTCGGCGGCAAATTCATCATTTGCCTCCGGCAGCGCCAGCTCCTTGATCTCCTTGACGGTGACGTTGAACTCAACCTCCTGGCCGGCCAGATTTTCCGGCTGGTAATCATCCGGGAAGGTCAGCTTAAGCTTTTTCGACTGGCCTTTCTCCATTCCTGCAATCTTTTCCTCGAACCCGGGAATGAAAGTGCCGCTGCCCAGTTCCAGCATGTAATCCTTGCCGGCGCCGCCTTCCAGGGGCTCGCCGGCGATAAAACCTTCGAAATCGATGACGACGTAATCGCCCTCGGCGGCCGGCCGTCCCTCGACGGGCTCCGGCTCGGCCATGCGCTTGCGCAGCCGCTCGATGGGGCCCTCGACCTCCTGGTCGGTGACCTCGACCACGTCTTTCTCCACTTCCAGCCCGGTGTACTTGCCCAGCGCCACCCGCGGCTGCACCGGCACCGTCGCCTCAAAGCTGTAGGACTGATCCTGATCCTCCAGAGGCTGGACCTCTCCCAGCTCGGGCTTGTCGATCGGCTTGATGCTGGCGGACTCCACCGCCTGCTCGTACCACTTGGGCAGCGCGTCCTGCAGAGTCTGCGAGAGGATGGATTCCTTGCCAAAGCGGGAAACCAGCACCGCGCGGGGAATCTTGCCGGCCCGGAAACCGGGGATCTTGACATCCTTGCCCAGGTGCCTGATCGTGTGGTCCACTTCCGAGCGGACTTCCTGGCCCGGCACTTCCACTTCCAGCTTGACCCTGTCGCCTTCGAGCCTGGTAACCTTCGTCTTGATCTCTGTCATGAAATTGGTTAATCCTTTCGAATCATGGCCTGGGAACCGTCAAGAGCAGGCCCCCGGGGATGAGACCCAAAAACAGGCCCCTGTAGATGTTAGACAACATTGGCCGCAATGTCCAAACCAGACGGAAAAAAGCGGTTCTGGAACTATTGTCCCAAGAGGTAACTTTGATTTCAGGCAATAAGGGACCTGGAACCTGACTCCGGTGCCTGTCAAGCGTTCCTTGAACCCGGTTCTGGCGCCGGGCAGCGGCCAGGGAACCCCAATTCCCTGCGGGCAAAGTATTCGCGGCGTCCGATTCTGGTGCGGGCGAGAGGACTTGAACCTCCACAGGGAGAACCCTACCAGCTCCTAAGGCTGGCGCGTCTACCATTCCGCCACGCCCGCTCCAACCGCATAATTTTATCAGAGCGGAGCCAGGGACGTGTTTCTGAATGGGCAGCGAAGGAATTCGAGGGCGGGATGGAGTGAGCACAGATAAGGGCGGCCCGCCGGCTAACGCCGGCGGGCCGCCCGGTCTTGCTGCTGTTACCGCCAGGCCCCTAGGGGGACGGCGGCGGCGGAACCACTACACTGCACTGCCAGTTCGGGCACTCGAAGGTGATCTCCTTCAAGTTGTCGTGCCTTACCAGTTC
>JAJYIN010000217.1 GCA_021790075.1 Actinomycetes bacterium
CCGGCGTGGCGGGGTAGCCGGTGAGGCCGTGCGTGCCCGCCGAGCTCACCCGCAAACGGGCACTGGCGCCCTGGCGGCGGGCGTAATCCTTAAGCAGCGCCTCGGCCAGCGGACTGCGGCAGATGTTGCCGGTGCAGACGTAAAGGATGGAGACGGATTTGGGGGAGGAATTACCGGCCATTTGTCGCGCCCTAAACAACGCCACCGATGACTTCGGCGATCTCCTCCCGGCTCATCGTCCCTTCCCTCAGAACACGCGCCGGCTCACCCGACCTCAATGGCCGCAGGTCGAGCACCGTCGATGGCACACAACCCGGAATGCGCCCCGCGTCCAGAACATACTCGCATCTCCCTGCAACAACATCGGGTATTTCGTCAACCGCGCACGGATCGGCGCCACCAGACATGTTGGCACTCGTCAGCGCCAGCGGCGACGGCAGCCGTTGAAACAGCGAGGCCTCCGGCAGCGGCAACACCCGGACGCCGATCCCGCCTTCGCGCGCGACCGTCTGGCCCAGCCCTTTCTCCGGCGCCGGCAAAATCACGGTGAGCGCTCCCGGCAGCAGCTCCTCCACCGCGTTCAGCACAGGCGCCGGCAACCGCGTGAACGTATGGACCAGCCTGACGATATCATCGAAGACCAGCGCCACCGGCTTGTCCGGCTCCCGTCCCTTGACGGCGTAAAGCCGTGCGAGAGCTTCCGGCTCGGACCTGCAGGCGATGCCGTAAACCGTGTCCGTGGGCACGGCGATCAGCCGCCCGCGTTCAAGGGCCGCAGCCACGTCGAGCCAGTCGCTGGCGGTCATGGAGGCGAGCGAAAGGATATTCATGCGTTTTTTGTTGCCAGAACCATGGCGTTACAGGGACTCTGCTTCTTCCACAAGCCGGTGAAATAACTGCTCGACCCCTAGCTCCAGCGCCCACTTGTTTAAATAATCCATATCCAGATTCCCGGATTGGACCTCGAAGACCCGCAATGCGTCCGTGAACTGCTTTTCACTGCCTCCGGACATCTCCGACCACTTGAGCTTCATCAGGATTGTGTCCTCCGGGCTGGAAACGGCGATGCGCAAACCGAAGACCTCATCGGACTGTCTACGGGCAAAGCGCGACCGATCGAAAGGCTCATTGGTAAGAAGCCAGAAATCAACCTTGTCGCCGCCACTTAGGTCAATGAGGTTAAACATGCCATTGACTTCGATGGCTTTTCTGATGCTGAGCTCGTCAAGATGAAAATCGGGAGGAGGAAAAGCTTCAGCCAACTTGTCAACCGAGGCCTCATCAATGGCCACCACGAAATCAATGTCATGGGTCGATCGCGGCTCACCCTGAAGGCTGGAAACAAGCGAGCCGGAAACCATGTAGTCGATGCCGGCCGCGTCCAGCACCTGGATGACTTTGGCTAGTAATTCCTGTTGTGACATTTTTCCAGGCGCTTCAGATACAGCAGCTTCAGGTCATCTTCGGAAAGCTCGGGAAATCTCCGGCGCAGACCATGCCGGAAAAGTTCCCGCGAAAAATCGGTGAGTTCAAAAGCCTTGCGCAGCCGCTGCTCCGGCGTCAGACGGCGCAGGGTCTGGATGTACAGTCTGTGGTTGGAGCGGGGTTTGATTTCCATGGGATGAAATTACCTGCCTGGCCGGGGGGAGTCAAGCTGGAAAATGAAGCCCGGCCTGGTTGTGTCATAACCGGGTGCGCCAGCCGGCGACGACTATAAACGAGGGGAAAACGACCTTGCCGGCAGGCAAGCAAAGCCGCTTCTTACCTATTTTGATCCATGCCGAAGCAGGGCCCGCCCGTTCCGCTAGCCCAGCACCGTCCCCAGCACCTCGTTAAAGTAGCCGTTCCAGAGCACCCGCTGGGAGGCCATCACCGGACCGCCCGTGGAGGTTACTTCCACGGGGCCGCCTTTCTCGGTGGGGAAGGTGGGTGTCACCTTGCCGTGGGCCGGGATGGTGCCGGGGTTGTCAGCTGTAGTCGGCTGCACCTGACCAGCGATTTTGATCTGGTAGGTGACCGGCGTATCGCCGGGATTGGCGACCAGCACCCAGTTGGTGGCGCCGGCGCTTTGCTGGTCGTACCAGGTCCAGTGGTAGTCACTGGCCAGGTTTGCGCGCGGATAACCGGGGACCTCCTCAAAGGAAGGGCCAAAGAGGCTGCGCTGGGTGGCGATGACATCGCCGCCGGTAGAGGTTACCTCCACGGGGCCGTCTGCTATGCCCGGGAAAGTAGGCGTGACGTTGTGACCGGGGGCGATGCTGTATGGTCCGTAAGTAAGGGCGCCGATCTTGACTGTGGCGCTAACCGTTCCCTGGGAAGCGCCGGTGTGGTCAACGCCCGGGTTGGCGACCAGCACCCAGTCCGTGGCGCCCGGTGAGGCGTTGTCGTACCAGGTCCAGAGGTAGTCGCTGGAGAGGTCGGCGGCAGGGATGCCGGGCACTTCGTTAAAGGCGGAGCCGTTGTTTGACAGCACCCGCTGGGAGGCGATGACGTTCATTTTATCGGTTGGCCAGCTGCCGCCGGCCTTGTATGCCTTGACTTCCACCGGACCGCCCATCTTGCCGGGGAAGGTGGGGTTCCAGTTGGCCCCCGGAGCGATGTCGCCGACTTGGCTTACCGGCTGGCCGTCGGCCAGGTTGGTAAAGGAGATGACCGCGCTCACCGTCTCGGTGGCCGAGGGGTTGGCGATCAGCACCCAGTTGGTCATCCCCGGGCTTTGCTGGTCGTACCAGGACCAGAAGTAGTGATCGGAGAGTCTGGCTTCGTCTGTCCCCAGGACCTCTTCGAAGGAGTTACCCATGAGGCTGCGCTGGGAGACGATGGCCTTATCCCCAGTTACAGAGGTGGCCTTGACCGGCCCGCCGGTCACACCGAGATACATGGGCGTCAGCGCCTTGCCGGGAGGCACTACGCCGACTCCAGAACCCAGGTCGCCCGGGGAACGCGGCGTACCGGCAATGTCCAGGTCAAAGCGCAGGTTGCCCGCCGCCCCTGACGGGTTGGCCATCAGCACCCAGTTTTGCATGCCGCCAGTCGCGTCGTACCAGGCCCAGTAGTAGTTGCGGGGGGAGAAAGTATAGCTAAAGACGCCGCCGACGGCGCCGGCAAAGAGGGTGTGGTCGGAGGCGAAGTTTGGTGAGAGGGCCAGGGAGAGAACATG
>JAJYIN010000218.1 GCA_021790075.1 Actinomycetes bacterium
TCCAGGACCGCTTTGCCCAGCTCCGGAAGATGGGCATCAAGACGGTAATGATCACCGGCGACAACCCGCTGACAGCCGCGGCCATCGCCGCCGAGGCCAACGTGGACGACTTCCTGGCGGAGGCCAGGCCGGAGGACAAGCTGAAGCTGATCCGCGACTACCAGGCCGACGGCTACATGGTGGCCATGACCGGTGACGGCACCAACGACGCGCCGGCGCTGGCCCAGGCAGACGTGGCGGTGGCGATGAACACCGGCACCCAGCCCGCCCGCGAGGCGGCCAATATCATCGACCTGGACAGCAATCCCACCAAGCTGCTCGATATCGTCGAGATCGGCAAGCAGATCCTGATGACGCGCGGCAACCTGACCACCTTCAGCATCGCCAACGACATCGCCAAGTATTTTGCCATCATCCCAGCGGCGCTGACGTCGGTTTATCCGCAGCTGTCGGCCCTGAACCTGATGCACCTGGCCAACCCTCACAGCGCCATCCTTTCGGCGGTCGTCTTCAACGCCATCGTCATTCCCTTCCTGATCCCGCTGGCCCTGAAGGGGACCCGCTACCGGCCGATGCCGGCGGAGCGGCTGCTGGTCTACAACCTGTTCATCTACGGGCTCGGCGGCGTCGTGGCCCCGTTCATCGGCATCAAGCTCATTGACATGCTGGTGACTTTCTCGTTATGAAACTGGCAGAGATAAAAAGGGCGGTTGTGATACTAGTCATATTCCTGGTCTTATTGACCGGGGTCTATCCGGCGGTGGTGACGCTGGTGGGAAAGATCGCCTTCCCGGGCAAGGCCGGCGGCAGCCTCGTCGAGAGGAACGGCGCCGTTTACGGCTCCAGCCTCATCGGCCAGCCGTTCTCCGACCCGAAATACTTCTGGCCGCGGCCTTCGGCGACGGCGCCCGCAGGCCGTATGCCTTACGATCCCATGGCCTCGGGCGGTTCCAATCTCGGCCCCACCAACCCGGCGCTGCTTGACGAGACCGGCGCCGCCGCCAGGCAGCTGCGGGATTCCGGTGTCAGCGGTCCGCTGCCCATCGACCTGGTGACCTCCTCCGCCAGCGGCCTGGACCCGGATATCACTGTCGAGGCCGCCGAGGCCCAGGCGGCGCGGGTGGGGCAGGCCAGGCACATGTCCGCCGCCCAGGTCGAGCAGCTGATCAACGCGCATAAACAGGGGCGCACCTTCGGCTTCCTGGGCCGCGAGCGCGTCAACGTGCTGGAGCTCAACCTGGCGCTGGACGCGGCGGGTTAGCGTGGCGGGAAGGCAAAGCGGCAGCGGCAGGTAAACGGTTCAAAGTCACGAAAGGGTCGTGATGAAACGTTCGCCTTCATCCCATCCGGGCGCATGAACGAGGAAGTAAAACCCAGGCCGGAGCCGGAAGAGCTCCTGAAACTGGCCCAGCGGGAAGAGGCCGCCCGCCGGCGCGGCAAGCTGACGATCTACCTGGGGGCAGCCCCCGGGGTGGGAAAGACCTACGCCATGCTCAGCGACGCCCGTCTCCGCCAGCAGGAAGGGCTGGATGTGGTCGTCGGCTATGCCGAGACCCACGGCCGGCCGGAGACAGACGCCCTGCTGGAGGGGCTGGAGCAGTTGCCGCCACTCGAGATCGATTACCGCGGCTTCAAGCTGCGCGATTTCGATCTGGAAGCCGCCCTGGCCCGGAAGCCCCAGCTGATTTTGGTTGATGAACTGGCGCACACGAACGCCCCCGGCCTCCGCCATGTCAAACGTTTCCAGGACGTGGAGGAGCTGCTGGAAGCCGGCATCGATGTTTTTTCCACTGTCAACGTCCAGCACCTGGAGAGTCTCAATGACGTCATCAACCAGGTGGTCGGCATCAGGGTCAAGGAAACGGTCCCGGATACGGTGGCGGCCAACGCGGAGGACATCAAGCTGATTGACCTGCCGCCGGAAGAACTGATCAAGCGCCTGCACGAAGGCAAGGTCTACGTCAAGGACATCGTCGGCATCGCCGTGGAAAAATATTTCCGGCCGGGCAACCTGCTGGCGCTCCGGGAGCTGGCCCTGCGCACCGTGGCCGGCACCGTTGACGAGAAAATGCGCCAGTACATGCGCGAGTTCGCCATCGGCGGCATCTGGCCCACCAGGGAACGCGTCCTGACGGCGGTGTTCGCCAGCCCCTTCGCGGAGAAGCTGGTCCGCTCCGCCTACCGGCTGGCGACGGAGATCGACGCCGAGCTGATTGCCTTCCATGTGGAAACGGAAAAAAACAAGGAGTTTACCGGGCAGGAAGTGGACTGGCTGAACAAGGCCCTTAACCTGGCCAAGAGACTGGGAGCCCGGGTCGTCTGGATCAAGGGCGCCGACGTCGCCCGTGAGATAGCCGATTACGCCACCAGGAACAATGTGACGAAAGTGGTGATCGGTAAACCAAAGAAGCACCGCTTCCTGCCGACCCTCTCCAGCAACATCCTCATCAACACGCCCAACATCGACATCTACATGATGGATTCGGGGGAGGCGCGGGTCCGGTTCGAGCCCAAGCCGGGGCGGGCGCTCACCCTTCCGGTCAGGTATCTCTCCGCCCTGCTGCTGCTTGGCCTCTTCACCCTGTTTGCCTTCCTGCTGCGCGACTACCTCAACCAGGTCGATCTGCTGTTCCTGTTGGTCCTGGCGCCGGTATTAAGCAGCCTCTACCTGGGCAGGGGGCCCTCGATCCTGGTCACGGTGGTCAGCATTTTCGTTTTCGACCTGCTGTTTGTGCAGCCGTATTACACATTTGCCGTCTCCGACCGGCAGTATTTCATTTCCTTTATCGTTTACCTGGCGACGGTGGTCATCATCAGCAACCTGGCGCTGTGGCGGCGGGGCAAGATGAAACTGCTCAGGGAGAGCGAGGCGAAGAACATCGCCCTTTACGGGCTCAGCCGCGACCTCATCGCCGCCCGGAGCCTGGAGCAGGTGCTTTCCCTGCTCATGCGCCACACGCGCCAGCTGTTTGACTGCGAGGCGGCTGTGTTCCTGCCGGAGGAGGGGCTGCTGAAAGTGAAGGCGAAGAGTGAGGGGTTCGAGGTCGATTCGCACACCATCGGGGTCGCCTCCTGGGCTTTTGAGAACGAGCAGATGGCCGGCCGCGGCACCAGCACCCTGCCGGAGGCCAGGTCCCTGTACATTCCCATGATGTACA
>JAJYIN010000219.1 GCA_021790075.1 Actinomycetes bacterium
CACTAGGGTATGCGGGCCCCATTCCAGGATCTGCCGCGCCGCTTTGACCAGGCTGGGCTCCCGCGCCAGCTCCCGGGTTTCGGCATCATTGATCACCAGGATGTCAACTTCCTTCAAGGTCTCCCGCAACTGGTCGTAGGCGTTCTCGATCCAGAAATTCATGGTGTCGCAGGCGATGATGCGCGGCGAGGTGGCCTGCCGCGCCACGCTCAGCTGCAGGCCCGGCTGGATGTTGGCCAGGAAGACGAAATCGCTGTCGCGGAACGATTCCGGGATGTTGGGCTCGAAGCTCTCGAAGACGTTGAGCTGGGTGTCCAGGGTGTGGGCCTCGTTGAGGTCGTAATCGTAGCGCCCTTTCCAGCGGAAGGTGTTGCCGTGGCCCCGCTCCACCCCGGAGAGGTCGATGTCACGGCCGGCGAGCAGCTCCAGGTGCTCTTCCGGGAAGTCTTCGCCGATGACGCCCACCAGGCGCACCCGGTTGAAGAAACTGGCCGCGTAGGAAAAATAGACCGCCGCCCCGCCCAGCGCTTCCCCGGCCTGGCCAAAGGGGGTCTCGACGGTGTCGAGGGCGATGGAACCGACTACGAGAATTGACACGTTGCTGCCTCCGTTGCTGGTGTTGCCCGGACAAACAATAAATTGCTGCTCACAACATTCTAGATAGCGCTGGGGATTTTGTCACCCAAGGGCTCGATCGGGTCCTGAAAATGCGGGTTCCAGCCTTGTTCGCTCACCAGCCACAATGTATCATTAGCCCCCCGGTTCTCATTGCCGCTGTCCCTGTTTCAAGCAGCAATTCTGCTCGCGGCTTTTTCCGTCCGCTACTGGGGATATCATCCGTGGATATCATTTGTTATCACGTTTTGACGCAGGAAGTTGTCATCACAAAGACTCCAGGGAAAAAACAGTTCAGCGCCGCCCAGGCAGTCCGCGAGCTGTCTGCTCACATCGCCGAGCGCGGCCTTACGGTCTCCGCGCTGGCCAGGCAACTCTCCATCCCCAGGTCCACGGTCGCGCAATGGTTCAAAAAGGGGAAATCAAAGACGCTCCCATCCCGGCAGCATCTGGAAACAGTCAAATCCTATCTGGCCGGCCTCGAAGCCTCCCCTGATGGATTGCCGGGGCCGGGTGCGCGCGGGCAGAAGGCTAAGAATCTATCTCATAAGGTTGTCCGTCGCGAGGCCGGGCGAAAGATAGATTCAAAACCGCAGCGCCGCCACCCAGATACAATCAGGCAGGTGCATCAACTGGCGACTGCACGCACGGAGAAGATCCGGCTGCTGTTGCTGCTGCTGGAGAACGAACTCCGCTGGTTCCGCGACGGCACACCCGCAGCCCGCGAAACATTCCGTCAGACACTGGACCCGTACGACGTCGGTTATATCGCCAGCCTGCTGACGATGCTGGGGAGCGAGGCCAGCTTCCAGCGATGGCTGGCGTTTTCCAGCAACAACTTCCGGTTCTTCAAGAAAGGGAAGAAGCAGTGGCCAGGAAGGTAAAGATACAGGGCAACATGGCCGCCATGCTCTCCTATCTGGGGCAGCTCTACCAGAGCCCGGCGGACGCCCTCAAGGAATATGTCAGCAACGCGCTCGATGCCTGGCGCGAGGGGATGGATATCGGGCTTGATCTCGGCGCCTGCGAGGTCACCTTCCGCATCACGCCCTCGAGGATCGTCATTGAGCACAATGCCCCCGGCATGGATGAAAAGGAGTTCGAGCAGATGCTCCAGCGCGTCGCCGATTCGATCAAGAAGGGCAAGGACATCGCCCAGATCGGCCAGCTGGGCATCGGCATCTGGGGTTTCATGCAGGTGGGCAGGAAATGTACCTTCTTCAGCAAGAAGGCACCGGCGCTGCCCACCCTCAGGGTGACGCTGAAAGAGGGCCGGGACGACGCCGACTTTGAAAAAGCCAACCGGAAGGATTCACTGCCCGAACCCGGCATGAAGATCATCATCAGTGAGCTGAAGGCGAAACCGACCAAGGTGAGGGGTCCGCTCGCGGTTGACAGGCTGGCCAAAAAGTGGGGTGAGCTCTATGATTCCTTCTTGCGCAGCGGCGACCTGGTGCTGACGATAGAAGCCCACGGCTCTTCCAGAGCTGTGGCGCCGCCAGACCTCGGGCTGCCCCGGCTGGCGGAAGGCTGCAGTGACTGGCATCTCTCTCATGAGCCCGGCAAGAAGTTCACAACCTGTTTCTATTTCGACGGCACCGGCAAGGGGACGGTCTCGGTGCGCCACGCCGGCGTGGACGTGATTGACGATCTCGGCGAGCGGGCGCAAACAGAATCGTACTGGGAGGAAACGATTTACAGCAGCGGCTTCGTGCGCGGCTTCATCGAGGCGGATTTTCTCAAGCCCCTGCCATCAAGAACCGGTTTTGAGGCCAACGACGACTGGCTGGCCCTGCTGATCGAGCTGGAGATGATCGGCAGGGTCTTAAGCGAAGAGGTCGATGCGATTCGCACGGAAGAGGACCAGCGCCGTCAGCAGCAGATCCACAGGGAAGCCATCGAGCTGGCCCGTGACATCCTGGAAGATGAAGACTTCATGGATCTGGAGCTGCTCGGCGGCCTCGCCCGGCGGCGGCGCCAGGCCACCCAGCGGCAGAGCCGGCCTGCCGGCGAAAAAACGGGGGAGCGCTCACAGAAACCGGGCGACGAACAGTCTCCCAGCGGCTCCCGCATAAATGTGATGGAGGACGATTTCGAAGATGGCGCCGGCCGGCACAGCGAATTTATCAGCGGCATCGTCCGCATCAACCGTCTTCAACCCGATTACCGCCTGGCGATGAAGGGGACCGAGACCGACCGGCTCGCCTACCTGGTCATGCTGATCGGCAAGGAGACGATCGGTTTCAATGACAGGACAGGACTTTCCGGGGAAGCCCTGGAGCGGCTCATCTCCTATATCTACAAGCTGCAGAGGAACCGGGTCTTCTCCGCGACCGGCAAGGGCTTCCGGGGCGGGGGCCGGAGGGTGAGGGCCTGAGGCCTGTTTCGATGGAACCCGGCTCAGAATCGACGGGGTTTGACGCCCGCATTTCGCCGGAATAAAAATTACGCAGACCTTGGCGCAGGAGG
>JAJYIN010000025.1 GCA_021790075.1 Actinomycetes bacterium
CTGCCGCCGGCTGGGCAAAGGCATCTTCGTGCTGGTAAAGACGTCCAATCCCGGCTCGGCCGAGCTGCAGGACCTTAAGGTCGCTGGCGGCCGCAGGTTGTATGAGCACCTGGCGGAGATGGTCGCTGGCTGGGGTATGGACCTGGTTGGCGAGTCGGGATACAGTAGTGTCGGCGCGGTGGTGGGAGCCACGCATCGGGAAGCGCTGCCCCGGATCCGCGAACTGCTGCCCCGGTCGATCTTCCTGTTGCCGGGGTATGGCGCCCAGGGCGCGGCCGCGGCCGATTTGGCCCCGGCGTTCGACGAGCAGGGGCAGGGTGCGATTGTCACGGCTTCACGTAGTATAATCTACGCTGAAAAAGATGGCGCCTGCGGCGCCGCTGCCGCAGATGCGGCCCGGAGGATGCAGGCTGAGCTCTGGGAAGCCAGCCACTGAGAAGCGAGTTATATGGAATCTGAAGCGATATTCCTGCGCGGGTTGGCTGTGGTCGCCCTGGTGGCGGCGCTGGCGGCAACGGTTTTCATCTCCGTCAGCTCCGGCCTCATCGGCGGCTCCGGCTCTCAGGGCATAGATTCCTCCGCCCAGGCAGCGCCGGCCGCCGCCCAGGCTGGCGGCCAGGCAAACAGCCAGGCGGACGCGAACGCCGCCGGCGGCCGGCAACAGAACGGTGCCACTACCACCTCCGGGCAGACCTATACGGTGCAGGACGGCGACAGCTTTTATAGCATCGCCCGTAAATACAACACCACTATCTCTGAAATCCAGAAGCGCAATCCGAATGTCGATCCGCAGAATCTGCATTCGGGACTGACCTTGAATGTGCCTTAAAGGAGTGGAACCAGCCGCCAGAAAAAGGCGGCGGGCCCTGAAATATTGCTTAACCCGACGAGAAAGCCGCAAGCTTATCTGATCGTCTGCCTCCTGTTCCTGGCAGCGGTTTCCCTGGTGACGGCAGGCTTTGCCCCGCCGGCTGCCGCCCAGGAAGCGCCGGCCCCTCCCGCTATCGCCGCCAAGGGCGCCATGATGGTCAATGCCGATGACGGCCAGGTTCTTTACAGCCTTAACCCCGAACAGGAACTGCCCATGGCCAGCACCACCAAGATGATGACGGCGCTGATCGTCATCGAGGACTGCAAGAATCTGGATGCGCCGGTGACGGCCAGCGAGCGGGCGGCGACGATCGGCGAGTCTTCCATCTACCTGCAGGCTGGCGAGACTTTGACGGTGCGGCAGATGCTCAACGGCATGCTCATCCCCAGCGGCAACGACGCCGCCATCGCCCTGGCCGAGTTCGACGCCGGCAGCGTCGAGGCGTTCGTCGACAAGATGAACAAGCGGGCCCAGGAACTCGGTATGACGCATACGCACTACGTCAATCCGCACGGGCTGGACGCCGACGGCCACTACACCTGCGCCGCCGATTACATCAAGCTGGCCGAGGAGCTGATGAAGCATCCGGAGATCAGGGAGATCGTCAGCCGCAGCGAATATCATATTCCCCAGGGGAGCAATCCCGAGGGGCGCGACCTCATCAACAACAACCACCTGATGGCGAAATATCCCTTCATCAACGGCATCAAGACCGGCTATACCGACAATGCCGGCCAGTGCATCATCATCTCCGCCAACAAGAACGGCGAGCACCTGATCCTGTCCTACCTGGGCGGCCCTTCCCTGGCGCAGCGGGACCAGGACGTCATGAACCTGCTGGGTTACGGGTTTGACAGTTACCAGCAGCGGACAGTTATTAAGGCGGGAGAAGAGTACGGCAGCATCGACGTGCCCTATCAGTGGGGCCGCAAGCTCTCCCTGGCCGCCGACACCGACCTGGCCAGGCAGGTGTACGTGAAAGACCAGGTGGAGACCCGGCTGGTGCTTCCCGATGATCTGAGCCTGCCGATACACAAGGGCGACAAGGTCGGACTGGTAGAAGCGTACGACGGCGACAAGATGCTGGGCAGCACTTATCTGGTGGCGACGGAAGATGTGGGCTCGCCGGGATTCTTTGGCCGCGTTTCATATTATTTGTCATCGTTCGCGCATGCCCTGACAGGTTTCGCCGGACATCTGTTGTGATTTGAATTCTCAGGGGGCCGCCCGCCGGCGCCGGCGGGATGCCGCCCGATCCCCGGGCTGGAACGGGGCCCTGACCAATCGGGAGGTTTCTTTCGGATGATCGTGACTGTGACTGTCAACGCCGCGCTGGACCGCACCCTGACGGTGCCGAATTTTCAGGCGGGCTTCCGGCACCGCGCCAGCGAGAGCCTGACCCTTCCCGGCGGCAAGGGCGTCAACATCGCCCGCGCCCTCAAGGCGCTGGGGCAGCCGGTGATCGCCACCGGACTGGCCGGAGGCAAGACCGGCACCCGCATCGTGGAGGATCTCACTGCCGAGGGCATCCTCAACGATTTCGTCCGCATCCGGGAGGAATCGCGGACGTCGACCGCCATCATCGATCCCACCAGCAACCTGCAAACAGAAGTGAACGAATACGGTCCCGTGGTCAGCGCCCGGGAACTGCACGCCTTCATGGAGAAGTTCGCCTACATCGCCAAGGGGGCCGACGTGGTCATCCTGGCCGGGTCGCTGCCCCGCAAGGTGAAGGATTCCTTTTACCGCGACCTGATCACGGCGCTCAATTCCACCGAAGCGCTGGTAGTGCTGGACGCCGCCGGCGAGTCGCTGCGCCTGGCCATCAAGGCCGGCCCGGGGCTGGTTTCCCCTAACGCCTTCGAGGCGGAGGCGCTCATCGGCCACGAGTTCGGCGACGACGATGATTTCCGTCAGGCCACCCTGCAACTCAACCGGCTGGGGGCTGGTTCGGGCATCATCCATCATTCCGCCGGCTGCTATGCCTATCTGGAAGACGGCGGCCACGCTGCTTACTATAAAGTGCAGATACCGCCGCTGGACCCGATCAGCACCGTCGGTTCCGGTGACGCCTTCCTGGCCGGTTACGTTTCCGCCGGGCTGTCCGGCAAGAGCCCCGGCGACTGCCTCCGCTACGGGGTTGCCTGCGGCGCCGCCAATACGCAGAAATACGGCGCCGGCGTCTTCGATCCGCACGAGGTCAAGCGCCTGCTGTCGAAGACCAAGGTTGAGGAACGGGAGGCGTGAAGCCGGATCGCTTCCGGCCGCCCCCAATATCCTCCCCAATATCCCGGGCAATAAAAGGGCAATAAAAAAGGAAGCTGACCAGGCTTCCTTTTTTATGAGGATGAAGGGATGAAATCCATTCGGAAGATATAAACTTTAATCGGCATCTTTCGCGGCGGACTTGACCCAGGTTCCCGGGAAAATTTAGAAAAGCAACCACTTCACTCATGCTTGTTGAGTTTGGCGGCTCTGAATATACTTATCTGGCAAGCGGTCTGAAATGCCGGCGTTTCTTTTCCACGGAGCGGGTATCTCATTCCCAACGCCGTTCCGTAACCGTCCTGATGACACTAGGGGAGTAGTTGACCAAAGTCGTTTTCGTATCTTCTCACCTGAAAGCCCGGGACGGGGTGTCCGTGGAGGCCGAGAAATGGATCGGCGTGCTGGAAAGATGGGGTTACGAGGTTCACCGGGTGGCGGGCTTCATTCCCGGGGCGGGCGTCAACGACCACATCATCCCGGAGCTCAATTTCCGCGACCCTGTCATCGAGTCTTTTACCACGAGCGCTTTTTCCACGAGGCGGGAAGAAGCGGAGGTCGAGCGGGAACTCGGCAGTCTCACCGGGCTGATCGGGGAGCAGCTGGCGCCTGTGCTGGACGGCATTGCTCCCGACCTCATGGTCGTGGAGAACCTTTTTTCCCTGCCGGTAAATATGCCTCTCACCCTGGCGCTCTGCCGGTATGTGGAAGAGCGGGAACCCCCCGTGGCCGCCGTCCACCATGTTTTCTACTGGCAGAGTCCGGCCTTTTCCTCGTATTGCGTGTTTGACGACCTTCTGGTCAGCCACTTCCCGCCGTCGCTTCCTCGCGTGCGCCATGTCACCATCAGCCAGGCGAGCCGCGAGGAGTTGTATCAAAAAACTGCAGTTACCTCAAATTGTCTTTACTACTGTTTTGACTTTGACAACGTTCGGGGGCAGGATGGATTCAACGCGGGACTGCGGCGGGACCTGGGAGTCGGAGAGAGCGAAGCCATGTTTCTGCAACCTCCGTGCACGATTGGTAAGGAAGGGACCAAGCAGTCGGTCAAGTTCACGAGAGAGTTTGCGGCCGCGGCCGGCAGGCGCTCGCATCTGGTGGTCACCGGCTGTGGGGAAGGGGACCGGGAGAAAATCGATCATCTCCGCCGGGCCGCCGGCGTCAGCGTCATTCACGTCCCCGGCTGGCTGGGGAGGAAGCGGGATGAGCCGGGGATGGGCTTTCCTTATGACATCCACGACGCTTACGCCCGTTGCGATATGGTCACCTTTCCCAGTATGAAGGAAGGGTTTGGCCATCCCATCATGGAGTCGGTGCTTCACAAGAAGCCGCTCCTGACGTCGAATTACCCGCTCCTGGAAGAGCTGCGCGGGTTCGGCTTCCAGTTTCTGCCGATGGACCGCCAGGCGGCGGCCCGGACCGTCAAATTGCTGGACCACCCGCAGTTGATGGATGAGATGACTGGCCGGAATTTCGAGATTGGCAGGCGGTATTTTTCACTTGAAGCGCTCGAGGAAGAGCTGGAAGGGCTGCTGTCGGGGCTGATCGGCTCTCCGGTGAAGTAAGCCGGCGCTTTGACGCCGTGAATATGTCCCGGCAGCCCCCTGGGCGTCCGGGGAGCCGTCAGTCCGCCATTCTGCCGGCGCCCCCGGCCGAGCCGTACCACTGCGTGCCGGCTTTGTAAATGAGGGCCGCCAGCGCCCGCAGCTCCGTCTCGTCATTGGCGGGCACGAAACCGCCATCGACGTAATCCCCCGTCTTCTCCAGCCACCATTCCCACATGAGTCCGTACTTGTCCTCCTGGTTGTTAACGTCCACATGCAGGCGGTATTTCTCGCCGTTTGCCGTAAAGAGCAGCAGGGGGGCCGGGCTGTCCCCGTACGGCTCCACCTTTTGCAGGTAATCGAAAATCTCGCCTTCGGTAAGCATTATCCGGTGCTCCCGTTCATTTCTTGAGGTTGATGGCGGCCGCCAGGCCGATCGCGGCCATCAGGCCGCTGTATCCGTGGTAACCTGAGAACCACAGGGAGATGGCCGTGATAAAACAGCCAATGGTTATGATAAGGTAGGCTGGCCGGGGCAAATCCGGGCGCTCCTTCGCGGTTGCTGGTTTCTTCCCTCGAGTTTGCATCATATTATACTTGGATTTGGACCGTTAAGAATCTATCTCAAAAGACATGTCCTGCTGCGGCCTCGCAACGGACAGCCTTTTAAGATAGATTCTAATTTTTAGCAGCCAGAACGCTGGATTTTAAACCAACGCACCGGCCAGACTTTCGATTGGACAAGTTATGACCAGCCGGACCGGACATCAGGAACAGACCGTCATCGCCCTGGACGCCATGGGCGGCGACTTCGCGCCTGAGGAAACGGTGATGGGGGCGGCAGCGGTGGCGGGGCCATCGCTCAAGATCATCCTCACCGGCCGCCGGCGGGAGATCGAGCGCTGCCTGGCGGTGGCCGGCGGCAGCGTCAGCGATACGGCCCGCCGCCACCTCGAGATAGTCGAGGCGCAGGAAGTGATCGGCTTTGACGAGGAGCCCACCAAGGCGGTGCGCGGCAAGGAGGACTCGTCGCTGGTGGTCGCCACCGGCCTGGTGGCCGGGGGCCGTGCCGACGGTGTCGTCTCGGCCGGCAATACCGGAGCCGCCCTGGCCGCGGCAATGATCAAGCTGAGGCGCATCAGGGGACTCAAGCGCCCGGGGCTCTGCGCCGTCCTGCCGACCCCCGGCAAGCCCACCATCTTCATCGACGTGGGCGCCAACTCCGAAGCCAGGCCGGCGCACCTGCTGGAGTTCGCGGGCATGGCCAGCATCTTTGCCCAGGAAGTGCTCGAGGTTGCGAATCCCACCGTGGGCCTGGTTTCAATCGGTGAGGAATCGGTCAAGGGCAACGAGCTGGTGCTGGAGACCCACCGCCTGATGGCGGAGACGCCCGGCCTCAACTTCTACGGCAATGTGGAGGGCCGCGATATCGTCCGCAACGTCGTGGACGTCGTGGTCACGGACGGCTTCACGGGCAATGTCTGCCTGAAACTGATGGAAAGCACCTCGTCGCTGATCGTGGAGGAAGTGAAAAAGGCGGCCCGCCGCAGCCTGGCGGCCAGGCTGGGCGGCCTGCTCCTGAAAAAGGAGCTGGCCGATTTCAAGAAGAGCATCGATACCGAGGAGTTCGCCGGCGCCTACCTGCTGGGAGTGCGCGGCCTGGTGGTCATTTGCCACGGCAATTCCAGCCGCAAGGCGATCGCCAGCGCCCTCGGGTCTGCCGCCCGGGCATCGCGGCAGAACCTGGTGGGAAAGCTGGAGACGCGCATTGCCGCCATGAAGGCGGGGAGCGGGGGCAAGGCCGGGGATGGCGGCGCGCTCGGGGACAAACAGGAGAATGAGGTGGCTAATGAGATTTAGGGCGGCAGTGGCGCCGGGCCTGGCGCTGATCATGCTGATGTTGTGGCTGCTGGGCGGAACCGCACTGCTGTCCGGCTGCGGCACCGGCGCCGACACGGGGACCGGAGCCCCCGGCGCGGGGGGCGGCGCGGCCGCGGGAACCGGCAATGGCGCCGGCACCGGAACCAGCGGGAGCGCAGGCTCCGGGAGCCGTACCGCCAGCATGAACGCCGACGAGGCGCTGTTTCAGATCGCGAGCCCGGACGGCGTCATCCGGCCGGTTTCCCTCGATGAGCTGAAGAGACTGCCGTCCCTGAAGCTGGACATGCCCGGGAGCGAGGAAGGCCCCAAGCTGGCGGATGTCCTGCTGCAGGCGGGCATCGCCGATTATTCCCAGGTCACCATCACCGGCTCCAGCGGCAGCATCGTGCTGACCAAAGACCAGGTGACCGGCCGGGTCATCCTCGACTACACCAACCGGGGCACCATGAAGCTGGCGTCCCCGGATATCCCCAAGGACCAGTGGGTGAAGGACATCACCAACATCGAGGTGAAATGAGCCGCGGTGGGCGCGCGTTACCTGATAGGCATCGATGACACCGACAACCTCGAGAGCGCCGGCACCGGCCGCCGGGCGCGCCAACTGGGGGAAGCGCTGGCGGCGGCGGGCCTGGCGCGGGTTGAGGGCATCACGCGGCACCAGCTGCTGGTCTCGCCCCGGATTCCCTATACCTCGCACAACAGCTCCGCCTGCCTGACCGTGACCGCCGCCGCCCGGTTTGAGGATATTCGCGGTCTATGCCGTGATTTTCTGCTGGCCGCGAGCGCTCCCGGCTCCGATGCGGGGCTGTGTCTGGCCGCCTGGGGGGGAGAGATACCGGAGTTGGTCGAGTTCGGCGAGAGGGCCAAGATGAGCGTTCTCAGGAAGTCCCAGGCGATGGCCGTGCCAGCCGCGAATGCAGGCATCGTCCTGGAAGGCCTCACGGGAGACCATGGCGGCGTCATCGGCGCCCTGGCGGCCGTGGGGCTGCGGGCCGGCGGTGAGGACGGCCGTTTCCTGTGGCTGCCTGGGCTGCGGGAACTCAGCGGAGTTTATGCATGCTCGCGGCTGGCCGCCAGCGCCGGTATCGATGAGGTTCGCGGAGTGGACGGAGAAACGGTGCCCCCCGGCGCGCTGATCGAAGCCGGTGAATGGGTGCGGCCGGTCCTGCGCGGGGGCAAAGCCGTGCTATTGATGGAAAGGAAGGACGGGCAAGATGATGGATGGCGTCTGCTCGCCAGGGAAAGAGTCAAGGCGATATCTTGAGGATGTAAACCCGTACCTGGCAGTCCTGGTGCTGGCGGCAGGCGGGGCGCTGGCGGTAGCTGTGCAGCAGGCGTTCAGGGTGCCGCTGCATCTGCCGGGCCATCACGGCCTGGAATGGATGGCGATTCTGGTGATGGCGCGCTCGTCGACCCGGTTCCGCCTGGGCGGCGCCATTACCGGCACCGGCGCGGCCGCCTGCTCGCTGCTGCCGTTCTGGGGCCATGCCGGCGATCCGTTCGGCTGGCTCATCTGGCTGCTGCCGGGCCTGGTGATGGATGCCGGCTTTGCCCTTCTGCCCGGCCGGCGGCAGCGGGTTTCCTTCCTCATGGTTATGGCGGCGCTCGCCTACGGCACCAAGCCGCTCACGCGCTGGGTCGTAGAGGTGGCGACGGGCTGGCCCTACGGCTCCCTGTATTCAGGGCTTGGCTACCCGCTGGCGGCCCACCTGTTCTTTGGAGCGCTCGGCGGGCTCGCCGGGGCGCTGCTGGCCCTGGCCGTATTCAGGCGCCGTTGACGCCGCACCGGCCATTTTGAAAAATCCGGGCCGGCGTGGTAGATTCACCCGGACAAATTCCTGTGATATTTCCCGAAAACAAGCAACGGAGGTTTGCATGATACGAGAGGAAATCTTCAACCAGCTTCGCGAGATGCTGGTAGAGCAGCTGGGGGTCGATGAAGCCGACGTCACCGAGGATGCCTCCTTTGCCGGCGACCTCGACGCCGACTCCCTGGACCTGGTCGAGGTGATCATGGAGATGGAAGACAAGTTTTCGGTCAAGATCTCTGACGAGGAAGCCGAGAAGATCCGCACTGTCAGGGAGGCCGTGGATTTTGTGGCCGCGCGGGCATAAAATCGTCTAGTGGCATCTCTCGCTGAACTGGCAACACAACTGGGGCCGGACCTGGCCCGGCAGGTATTCACCCACTCATCGTGGGTGACGGACAGAACTCTCTCCTATGAGCGTCTGGAATTTCTCGGCGACAGCGTGCTGGGCCTCTGTATCAGCACGGAAATTTTCCGCCGTTATCCCGATTACAACGAAGGCGAACTGGCCAAGGTGCGCGCCTATGTCGTCAGTCGGCATACCTGCGCCAAGGTGGGGGCCGGCCTGGGGCTGGCGGAACAGCTGACGGCCTCGGCAGAAGAGGCCGAGGCCGTCAACGTCGCCTCCCTGGCCAAGAACGCCAATGTGCTGGCGGCGGTCCTGGAAGCCCTGATCGGCGCCCTCTACCTGCAGTTCGGCCTGGGGAAGATCATCGCTGCCGTCATCGAGACGTTTGATGAGCACATCGCCTACGCCGCCAGCGAGCACGTGGATTACAAGACGGCGCTTCAGGAAGAGGTGGCCAAGTCCGGGCAGGAACTGGTTTACAGCGTCGTCGGAGTGACGGGGCCGCCCCACGCCCGGCTGTTCACCTCCGAGGTCAGCCTGGATGGGGAAGCCCTCGGCCGCGGCCGGGGCCGGACCAAGAAGGTTTCCCAGCAGGAAGCGGCGAAGGAAGCATTGGAAGTGCTGAGGGTGCGGAGGGAAGGCGCCTCCTGACCCGCCGGCTCGCAGCCCTCTTGGCTTGCGGGCCCTTTTTTATTGGTAGACAGGTGGCATTTGCCGCCTCAGGATTCTACTGCCGGTCCAGGTCAAGGCAGAAAGGAGACCGATGTTTTTAAAGTCTGTCAAAGCCAGGGGTTTCAAGTCGTTTGCCCGTTCCGTGGAGTTTGCCTTCGAGCCGGGGATCACGGTGGTCGTCGGCCCCAACGGCAGCGGCAAGAGCAATATATCGGACTCCGTCACCTGGGCCATGGGCGAGCAGAGCCCCACGGCGGTGCGCGGTAACAGCATGCAGGATGTCATCTTCTCTGGCAGCGACAAGCTGGCGCCCGCCGGCATGGCCGAGGTAGAGATCCTGCTTGACAATTCTTCTGGAGCGATGCCAATCGAGTTCTCCGAGGTCCTCATCTCCCGGCGCCTCTACCGGGACGGCGACGGCGCCTATTTCATCAACAAGTCTCCCTGCCGGCTGATCGATGTGACCGAGCTGCTGTCCGACGCCGGGCTGGGCCGGAACACCCATTCGATCATCAGCCAGGGCAAGGTGGACGCCATCCTGGAAAGCAAGCCGTCCGAGCGGCGCGCCTACATCGAGGAAGCCGCCGGCCTGGGCAAATACAAGAAGCGCCGCCACCGGGCGGAACGCAAGCTGGAAGCGGTGCGCCGCAACCTGGAGCGCCTTTTTGACGTAGAAGAAGAAGTGAGGGCCAATTTGCGGCCGTTGAAGCGCCAGGCCACCGCCGCCGAACGCTCGTCAAAGCTGGACCGGCAGATCGCCGCCGCCGGCGTGCGGTTGACTAAAGGTAAACTTGAGGTCATAAAGGCCGAGCTGGCGTCGGCGGAAGCGGCTTCCCAGGATGCTGTCGCCCGCCGCGCCGGCCTGGAGGAGCAGCTGGCGGCCACCGCCGGCGAGCGGCGCCGCACCGAGGAGTTGCTGGCCAGCTCGCTCAAGGAGCACAAGCAGCTGGCGGACCGCTTTTACAGCCTCAAGTCGCGGCAGGAAGGGCTGGCCGGCCGCCGGGATGCGGCCGCTGCCAGGCTGGAAATGCTGGCAGGCGCCATCCAGCGGTCCCAGACGAGGATTGATAACCTGCAGGGTCAGCAGGAGCGTGTCGAAGACGAGCTCGAGCGCGCCCGGGAGGAACACCGCCGTGACCAGGAGCAGCTGGCCGCCGTGGAGAAGGAACTGGAGGCGCGGCGGCAGGAGCTGGAGGGCGTCGAGGAAGAGGCCGGCCGCCGCCGGCAGACGGCCAAGGAGAAGAACCGCCGGGTCGGCGAGCTGGACGCGCTCAAGGGCCGCTATACCCATCAGATAGAGTACCTTTCCCAGAGGCAGGAAAAGCTGGCCGGTCTTCTGGAGCGCGCCGGACTGGAAGCCGCGAATCGCCGCCGTGAGCTCGAGCGGCTGCTGGAGCTGTCCCGTAGCGAGGAGGAGCGCATGGACCAGTGGCGCGCCGCCGCCGAGCGCGCCGAAGCGGAACTCAAGCAGATCAAGGACGAGCTTGGCGCCGTGGATGCCCGCCGGCAGGAAGCCGCCTCAGAGCTTAGGCGGGTCGGCGAGGACCTCCAGATTGCCAAGGCCCGCATCACTTTTTTGGGCGACTCTGACCGCGCCCGTTCGGGCCTGCCCCCGGCGGCCAAGAAGATCGCCGAGGAACACGGCCTCAAATCGCTGGTGGAGCTGATGGAAGTAGAACCCGGTTACGAGCGGGCGGTGTCGGCGGTGATGGGCAACACGCTCTTTGCCCTGGCGGCCCGCGACCTGGGCCACGCCAGGGAAATGCTGGCGGCGGCCCGCGCCGCGGAGCTGGGTGGTGTCGAGTTCGTCCTCCCGGGAGACGCCACGGCCGCAAGCCGGGTATCCGGCAATGCCGCGCAACGCCTGGCCGGCGATGCCACGGACCATCCGGCCGGCGATGATTACCTCCTCGATCACGTCAGGATCTCTCCCGAGTGGCAGGCGCACGCGGCGCCGCTTCTCGCGGGTGTGAGACTCGCGGACGATCTGGACGCAATCGGCGCCGCCGGTGGCACCTGGGTCACCCGCGATGGCGTGGTCTACCGTCCGGGCCGCCGGCTGCTCAGTTTCAAGGCCGATCCGCCTTCCTCGGTGGTGCTCAGGCAGCGCAACGAGCGCCGCCTGCTGGAAGCGGAACGGGTGAAGACCGAAGAGCTCCATGAAGAGCTGGAGAACCGCCTGGCCGCCCTGCACCTGGAGTTCGAGGAGCTGGACGGGCGACGCCTGGCGGCGGAAAAGGCCCTCCACGACGTCTTGCAGGAAAGGCGCGATGCCGAGGGCAGCGCCGCCGCCACCCAGAGACAGCAGCGCGTGCTGGAACAGGAGATCGAGCTCAAGGAAGCCAGCCGCGGGCATCTGGGGGCAGAACAGGCCAAGCTGGAGGAAGAGCTGGCCGGGGCGCGCCGCCGCCTGGAAGAGACCGACTGTTCCCTGGCCGAGATGAACCGGTCCGAAGAGCCGGACGGCGCCGCCAGCGACGAGGCCCTGGCGCAGTCGCGGACGGCGCTGTCACAGGAAGTCACCGAGCTCAAGATCACCGCCGCCCGGGTTCGGGAGCGTGAGCGCGTTGCCGGCCAGGCCATCGGGCGGTCCGTGCCGGCGCTGGAGCGGCTGAAGCGGGAACTGGAGACCACAGCTTATCAACTGGCGGCTTTTCAGCGCCTGCAGCCGGTCTGCAGCCGGCTGCTTGCCGGCATGGAATCCGTTCTGGGTATATACGGCCGCGTATCCGCGGGCCTGGCAGTGGAGCTCAAGGCCGGCGAGGAACTGGCCGAGCGGCACTCGACTGCCCTGAAGGAGTTCTCACAGGCCGAGGCGGAGCTGCAGCAGGAGCTCTCACGGGCCAGCAACGCCACGACCGACTGCGAGGTCAGCCTGACGCGGCTGCGCGATCAGGTTTACGAGCAGGAAAGCCATCTTCAGAAGTTGTATGCGAAATATCCGGATGAGGATCTGGCGGCCGAGGAGGCCGCCGCCGCCGTTGAGCTGGATGAGGCCGAGGCCCACATGGAGCGCCTGATGAGGCGGCGCGAGCTCATCGGTCCGGTCAACCCCCTCGCCCAGCAGGAATATGAGGAGATGCTGGAGCGCCAGCAGTTTCTGGCCGAGCAGCGCCAGGACCTGGAAAGGAGCCTCGAGGAGCTCACCGGCCTGATCGGCGAACTCACCGGTCGCATCGAAAACAGCTTCGCCGCCACCTTCGCCGCCGTCAGGGACCACTTCGCGGATGTGATCGCAACCCTGTTCCCGGGGGGCGAGGGGCGGCTGACGCTCACCCGTGAAGAGCCGCCCGAGGTCGATGAGGATGGGGAAATCCTGGACGAGGGCGAAGATAGCGAGCCGGTCGCTGCCGCAGAGAGCCCGCGGGTGGAGCGGCGGGGGATCGAGATCTCGGTGAAGCCGCCCCGCAAGGCCGTGCGCAGCCTGTCGCTGCTTTCCGGCGGCGAGCGGTCACTGGTGGCCATCGCCTTCCTCTTCGCCATCTTCCTGGCGCGGCCGGCGCCCTTTTATATACTGGATGAGGTGGAGGCGGCGCTGGATGACGTCAACATCGACCGGCTGCTGGCGATGCTCAAGCGCTACCAGACTCGCACCCAGTTCATCATCATCACCCATCAGAAGCGGACGATGGAAGTGGCCGACACGCTTTATGGCGTCACCATGGGCCCCGACGGGACCTCCAAGGTGCTGTCCCGCAAGATGAAAAAGGATGCGCAGCAGGAGATGGCTGATGAAGACGACTTGGAGCTGGAGAGCGGCGCCGGAACCGGCCCGGCAATCGAGCCATACAATGATGCCGAGCCGGATAATGATGCCGGGGTCGGCGAAGAGACCGAAGCGGCCCTGGCAGGCTGATCCAACATGACTCGCAACTGGCACGAGGTATTCAAGGGCGTGGCGCCTCCGGAGGCCGAGGCAGCGCCCGCGGAGGAAATCGAGGAGAAGAAACGCGGCTGGTTCCGCCGATTCAAGGTGAGCCTGTCCAAGAGCCGCGAGGCGATGACGCAGCGGCTCTCCACGATCATGTTCGACAAGCTGGACGCCGACCTGTGGGAGAAGCTGGAAGAGACCCTCATCTTCGCCGACTGCGGGGTGGCCAGCACGGTCGAAATAGTGGAGCGTATGGAGCAGGCGGCCAACGAGGGCGAGATCAGCGACCAGCAGCAGTTCTTCAGCCAGCTGGAAAAAGCCATCGTCGACATCTTCCCGGCCGACAGTTACCAGATCGACGTCTCTCACCAGCCGTCGGTCATCCTGGTGGTCGGCGTCAACGGCACCGGCAAGACGACCACCGTCGGCAAGATCGCTTATCACCTCAAGAAGGAAGGCAAGAGCGTCGTCCTCGCCGCCGCCGACACTTTCCGCGCCGCCGCCATCGAGCAGTTGAGCGAATGGGGAAAGCGTGTTGATTGCCCGGTGGTCAGGCAGGAGCACGGCAGCGACCCGGGTGCGGTGGTGTTTGACGCCATCGCCGCCGCCCGTTCCCGCGGCATCGACGTGGTCATCGTCGATACGGCCGGACGCCTGCACACGCAGGTGCCGCTGATGGAGGAGCTGAAGAAGATCCACCGCGTGGTGGGCAAGCAGATTCCCGGCGGCCCCCACGAGGTGCTGCTCACCGTCGACGCCACCACGGGCCAGAACGGCCTCATCCAGGCGCGCCTGTTCGGCGAGGCCGTGGATGTCAGCGGCGTCGTCCTCACCAAGCTGGACGGCACCGCCAAGGGCGGCATCGCCGTCGCCATCGCCCACGAGCTCAACCTGCCCATCAAGCTGGTGGGGGTCGGTGAGCAGACGGAAGACTTAAGGCCCTTCGACCCCGGCGACTTCGCCAAGGCGCTGTTCGAAGCGTGAACCGGCGTCGAATTCCATTCCAGCGGGAAGTCCCCTGGTGAGGTTCCGGAAATAGGGAGGCGCAGGTGGGCAGAAGCCTTGCAGAGATCCTGCCGCTGGCGCTGGCGGCGACGGTAAGCCCCAGCGGGCTGCTCTTCGTGATGATGATTCTGAGCGGCAAGGGAAACGCCCGGCGCAACTCGCTCATGTTCCTGCTGGGCGGTTCATTTTTTCTCATCGTGCTGGGGACCGTCGTCACGGCCACTTACAAGCCGGCGGTGAGCAGCGCCGGCAATCCCGGCCGGCTGGCGGGGGGCATCGATATCGTGCTGGCGCTGCTGATCGCGGTCATCATCATCCGGTCCATGCTGGCGGGCAAATCGCCAAAGCAGCCACAGGAAGAGAACCCGGGCCCCCGGCGCCAGCGGCCCTATCCCGTGCTCGGCTTTGTCTTCATGCTTATCAATATCTCGACCCTGATACCTTTCATTGCCGCAGTCAAACTGCTGGCGGACGACAGGCTGGGGGTTATCGAAAACATGCCCATGTTCGCGATCCTGGTCGCCGTCACCATGTTTATGATCGCTTTCCCGGTGATCATCTCCTACCTGATGCCGGACCGCTCCCAGAAGGTGCTGGGGCCGGTCGAGAGCTTCATGTCACGCCACGGGCAGCAGATAGCCCACGCCTATTTTCTGGCTATTGCCGCATACCTCGCTGTCAAGGGGCTTATTACGCTCTCCGGGGCATGAGCTGCTAGGAATGTGGAAAAAATCGCCGAATATGAGAATTTATAAGGGATTTCTTTCTCGATTCGAGGAGTTGCCGGTGTCTGGACCCACACCTGATAAGAAGCACCGCCCGGGCGGACCGCCGTCCGCGGCGGAGAGCGCTGGCGGACAAGCGGGAAAGGAAGCCGGGGACCTGCCTGAAACCGGCGGGCAGCCGCCCGCAACCGGCAGT
>JAJYIN010000220.1 GCA_021790075.1 Actinomycetes bacterium
CTCCACTTTCAACTTCGTTCCTTCACATATTTCCCGCCAGCTTGCCCCAATCAAAAGTCTGCAGGTTCATGATCTGTGCCCGGATGAGCCTGATGGCAGCGGCAGGGTCTGTTTCTTCCAATTCGTAGAAGGGGATGACGGCAGCGAAAGCCCGGTCAGTATAATCGGCAAGAGGAGTTAGGACATCGCCTCTTCTTGTATAGTAGGGGTCCTCGCCCGGCGCGCAGGGTTGGCCGAAGACGTTGAACTGCCTGCAGCCCATCGGCCGCATGGGATGGATGGAGCATGATCCATCAAACAGAAACGGGCAGGGGGAATCAGCTGTGCGTTCGCCAAGCCTGTCCTTCAGTATTTTCCTTTCAGAAGCGCCAACCTTTTCCAGAACATACCAGTAGATGCCCACCAGTTCGTGCGGAAAGAGGGGCAGGTCTTTTTGATGTTCGCAGCAACTGCCGCAGCTTTTGCCGCAGGCAAGGCGCTGCCTGCGGCGTTTTTCCTCATTTCTGATCGCGAGGGCAACGCCCTCATCCGCCATCGCGTAGGCATCCAATAACAGCGGCAACCATGGCAGCCGCTGTTCGTCGCCGGGGTAATGCAGCCGCGTTGACAGAGCATCCGGGTTGTTCGTTCGGGATTTCTTCATTATCCAAGCTTGAATAACGCTACTTATTTTACGCTAGCACTTTCCCGATCCAAAATCCGTGAAAATCCCAGGAGATGCATTTTGACCAGACGGTTTCCGGAGAGTATCATGGTTGTCGGCCGTTCCTGAAAAAATCCCCACCAAAGGCAGGTCAGAACAAGAAGATGAACGTGTTTTATATCGCTGGCGGGCTGGGCGCTACAGCGCTCGTCAGTTTCCCGATCTGGAGAACCATCAGAGCAGACCTCGGCGGGGTGGTGGGTTGGAAAAAGCCGAATGGCGGGCAGTACGTCGTTCTTTATATACTCAGCATGATCTGGTCTGCCGCCGTGCTCTCGAGCGCTCTGGGCGTAGTCATCTACATGTTCCGCCAGACGACCCTGCGCATGGACAGCGGCATCCTGGCGACGGTGCCCTTCTACATCCTCTTCTTCATCGTTGCAGGCCTCATTACGCTGGCCGGCAGGCACTGGCTGCGCTGGCTGGCCGGTTGCCGGCAGCAGGGGGAAGGCTAGCTACGCGGGTTTGAGCTTCGGCCTCTCGCGTCCAAGGAAGCAGTGGGCAAGGAAACATAGCTTCAGCGCGAAGGCGCCACTACTTGACGTCAATCACGATTTTACCCTTGGGGCGTGCTTCTTTCTGGAACCTCAGGGCCTCGCTGGTTTCGGTGAGCGGAAAGGCCTTGTCCACGTGCACCTTGATGTCTCCTTCATCCACCAGCACGGCCAGCTTCATCAGGCGCTTCCTGGTCGGCTGAAAATGTTGATATATAGCTTTGACTCCATATTTAGACATTAGGTCTTCATCAGGAGGCTCAAGCGTGGATACGATGGTTCCCCCCGGCTTCAGAACCCGGAAGGATTTTTCGTAGACTTCCCCGCCAATCAGGTCGTAAACGGCGTCATAGCCGCTGATCACCTCTTCGAAATTCTGCGTTTCATAGTCGATCGCCTCGCTGGCGCCCAGTGACCTGACGTAATCCGTCTCATCGGCGGCGCAGGTCACAGCCACGTGCGCGCCCAGATTCCGTGCGAGTTGGACGGCGATGCTGCCGATGCCGCCGGCGCCCCCGTGGATAAGGATCTTCTCCCCGGGGGAAAGGCGGAAAAGCTCGGTAACCGCCTGCAGCGCCATGACCCCCGTCAGCGGCAGGGCGCCGGCTTCGGCTTCGCCGACCGACTTGGGCCTCAGCGCCACATTCTGGGGGTCCACCAGGTCGTATTCAGCGAAGGAGCCGGAAGCGCCGTTGACAAAGCCGGCCATGCCGTAGATCTCATCGCCCGGCTCGAGGCCGCTGACGCCGGCGCCGACATCCCTGACCACACCCTCAAAGTCCTCACCGAGGGTGACCGGGTCCCGGGGCGACATAGCTCCTTCCTTGATCTTCCAGTCCAGGGGGTTCACGCCGGCCTTGTGCACTTCGACCAGCACCTTGCCCGCTTCCAGCGACGGGGCGTCTACGTCCGTTACGGACAGATCATATTTTGCATCGGTTTTGATAAGGCGTGCTACTTTCATTTTCTACTCCTAATCCAGTTATCATGCTATGCTTTTCTGGTTCCCGCGCAATTCCAAGCTAAACCTGCGCGTAACACAACTTAACGAGGATGATAAAAGATGCTTCTGACAAATCTTGGTCACATCGTTGAAAAGGGCACCGTCAGGTAATACTGAATAAATTCTGGGAAAATCTGGAGGAATATAGCAAAATGAACGCCGGTCAGCTGATAAAGGAAGCGAGGCAGAATCTCGTTTCCGCCAATGACATGTTTGGCCTGCAGGGGGACGAGGAGGACCAGGCCTGGGAACTGCTTTGCCACGCCAGGGGCGGGCGGTTCGATTACGATGAGGAGATCCCGGCAGAGGTGGCGCGGCGCTTCCAGCGGCTGGTGCGCCGCCGCGCCACCGGCGAGCCGATTCCCTTCATAGTTGGCTGGGTGGACTTCCGCGACTTCCGGCTGGACATCAAGCCGGGCATGTTCATTCCGCGACTGACCAGCGAGTTCCTGGCGGAGCAGGCAATCCGCCGGCTGCGCGGACGCCGGCAGCCAGTACATGTCGACCTGGCAACCGGGATCGGTCCCGTCGCCATCGCTGCCGCCCGGGTAGTCCCCCAGGCCAGCGTCTGGGGTCTGGATATCTCCCAAAAGGCGCTCAACCAGGCACGGGCAAACGCAGCCCGGCTAAAGGTGCGCAACGTCACCTTCCGCAAGAGCGACCTGTTTGCTTCGCTGCCGCCAAGACTAAAGGGGGAGGTGGATGTCGTTTCGATCCATCCGCCGTACGTGCCGCGGCGCGTGGTTGCCGACCTGGCGGTGGAGATCAGGAAATTCGAGCCCCGGCACACTCTCTCCGACGGTACATCTGACGGCCTCGGTCTGGTGCGGCGTGTCGTCAGCGAAGGTCG
>JAJYIN010000221.1 GCA_021790075.1 Actinomycetes bacterium
GAGCTGAGTCGGCTGGACCGACACGCCCGCCGGGGTCGGCGGCGAGCCCTTGGGAAACTGCATCGCCCAGGGCAGCGTCGAGGGGCGGCCGTAATCATCGCCATTGAGGAAGCAGCCCATACGGCCAAATGCATAACCGATCGCCATCGCCGGGGCGCCGGCGTCGAGCACTTTCGCCCAGGGCAGGTGGTACAGCTTCGCCGCCAGCATGGCGACCACAAGGCCGCCGATGAGGCCGCCGTACCAGACCAGGCCGGCGCCGCTGTATAGCATGGACGGGTCGCTTCTGATCTGATCCAGGTTGAGGAGCAGGTAGTTGATCTTGCTCCCCAGCAGGCCGCCAATGGCCGCAGCCAGGACCAGCCAGTAGATCTTCTCAGTATCCAACCCCTTGCGCTTGAATTCGAAATGGGCCACAACTCCGGCTGCTACGAAACCCAGAGCCATCATCAGGCCGAATGTATGGATCGTAAACGGTCCTATGGAAAAATCAGGATACATGACATAAACACTTTATCACCCATCCGGTAACACTACCAAGAGAGCCTAATAACTTCTTTTAACACTTCTTCCTTTGAAAAAATAAAAGTTATGGTATTAGTATAGATATAGCAGATGAATTCCCGGCAGCTGACCAATTACATCAAGGGCTTCGCTATCGTAACGGTGCTGGTGGACCATTATTCCGGGCAATTCCTGTCCCATTACTACGGCTGGATCGGCGATTACGCCAATGGGTTCATCGCCGTATTCTTCTTTTTGAGCGGCTACGGCCTGTTCTATTCTTTTGAGAAACGCTTTGCCATCACTTCGGGCAAGGTGGCGGTGGCCAGGTATTTTGTGGACAGGGCGCTCAGGATTCTGCCGTTTTACTGGCTGTCCCTCTATATCGCTCCCTGGATCTTTCCGGGGAATTTCGAGATCCTGCACCGGCCGGGCGGCTGGCTGATTTACCTGGGGTTGCCGTTCATGGGCGCTCCCTGGCTGTACTGGTTCCTGACCGCCCTTTTCCAGTGCTATCTGGCAGCTCCCCTGCTGTACTTCATCCTGAAAAGGATCCCCCTGTGGACGTTCCTGTCCGCCCTGGCGGGTCTGGCGCTCATCGCCCTGCCCTTCTCACTGCTGCTGCCCTTCACCCATGCTGTCGACGTGCTGGAATACCGTTATTTCCTGGGCGCGCACCTGATCCTGTTTGCGCTGGGGATGGCCTCGCCGGCAATCGTCGCCCGCATGACGGGAAGGGTGAGCAGGCCGATGCTGGCCGAGTCGCTGGCGGCCCTGCTCTTGACCGTCTACCTGACCAGGACCGGCGATGACATTTTCTACAAATCCCACATTGCCCTCATCCCGCTGATGATACTGAGCACCTTCGTCACGGGGGTGGTGTGGCTTTCCCTCAGCCCGTCGATGCCATTTCAGAAGGTGCTCGCCACCCTGGGGATGCATTCGTACCCGATCTATCTGTTCCACATCCCCTTCTTCGGCCTGCTGCTCAATTTCGGGCTCCTTAAAAACAACGATCCCATGAGCATCGTCACGATCATCGTTCTCATCCCCATATTCTTGTACCTCTGTATCAAAGCAGAGGAGGTTTTTGTCCGTGCTTCCCGGATGATGACCTTCCATGCCGGCCGGGTCTTGCGGTCAACTACTGAAGCTCTCTTTGACTAATTTGCTTATTGATGCAGGGAACTGGTTGACACACGCCTGACCGCTCCGGTGCCGATTGCCCTGAAGAAGACATCGGTCTTTCCCAGGGTGTCGCCGGGTACGAGGCTGGAGGCATCCGAGTCAAAAGCCACAAAGCGGCCGTCGGCGGAGATGGCCAGAGAAGTAAAGCCGCTGGCGCCGTTGCCCTGCTTGCCGTCAGAGGTGGTGGAAAGACGCGTGATGGCGCCGGTCTGAACGTCCTTGAGGAAGAACGTCGGGCTGGCCGTTGGTGTCGCCAGGCACAAGATTGCCGGCAGTGGAGCGGAAAGCCACAAAGCGGCCGTCGGCGGAGATGGAGGCTTCAGTGCTGTCCCCGTTGGACCGGCCGCCCTGAGCGTCGGTCGAGACCAGGCTCGTGGCTCCTGTCAGAGTATCCTTGAGGAAGATGTCCACGCAGTTCACGTTGAGGCCGCTGACGCTCAGGCACTGGTTGTTGGCGCCGCCGCAACCAGATTGGTCGCGCCCGACTCAAAGGCGATCAGGCGGCCGTCTGAAGAGATGCTGGGGTTGTTGCTGTCTCCCTTCCCCTGAACACCGGCTGAATCCGAAGAGACCAGAGTCGTCACACCCGTCTGGGTGTCCTTCATATAAATGCTGGAAGAGCCGTTGATGGCGCCGAGCACCAGGTGTTGGAGGCATCGGACTTAAAGGCCACGAAACGGCCGTCGGCAGATATGGCCGGGCGGCTGCTGTTGGCGTCCCCCTGGGATTCTGAGGGTAGCGCCGTCTTGACCTGCGTGACTCCGGCGGCGCCGGCGCTGCCGCAGCCAGCCAGAAGAACCGCCAGAGCCAAAGCCAGCAGCGGAGAAATGATCCAGGTCCGGGACCATCCATGAAGGTTGTGTATCCAGCCTTTATCCATGGCAGTACCCGATCCTCTTGTTTCCATACATTCCTCCGGCGGGGAACTCCAATTGCCTGCGCGATTCAGTAAGCACCGCAACCGCCAGCGGTATTCTTGCAACGGGCGGTGAAATCATACGCAGTAAATTCGCCCCGGTATAACTATTTGAAAAACTCCCCGCGCAAACCTATTTGAAAAAACAAAAGGTCAAACTTGGGTGGTGGAGCTTCTATAAAGAATCTGAAGCTTATCAAATAAGAAATCTTATGAGAAAAGGGCCAAAGGCGAATCAGGCGCCCCTTGCGGGGGCGCCTGGCTGTTCTCTCGTGTTTTCCCTCCCGCCTTGGCGATTAATCGCCGCCGCCTCCACCAGCCGGCACATTGATCAGCAGTGGCATGTAGTAGGTGTATGTCGTGCCCCCGGATGACGATGTCGACGCCGTGACAATGCAGTACGTGAAGAAGCTGGT
>JAJYIN010000222.1:0-1452 GCA_021790075.1 Actinomycetes bacterium
GATATCATGATGCCGGGCCGGACGGGCATCGATCTGCTTGGAGAAGTGATGTCCAGGTGGCCGGATACCGGCGTGATCATGCTGACCGCCGTTGCCGACACCAGCACGGCGGTGCACGCCATGCGGCTGGGAGCGCACGACTACATCATCAAGCCTTTCAACCTGGAAGAGGTCCAGCTGAGCGTCGAGCGGGCGCTGGAAAAGCGTGAGCTGGTACTCTCGAACCGGGAGTATCGCGAGTTCCTGGAGCAGAAGGTTGAGGAGCAGACCGCCGAGATCCGCGAGACCTCGCTGGGAGCCATCCAGGCGCTGGCGGAAGCACTGGAAGCCAAGGATGCCTACACCAATGGCCACTCGCGGCGGGTCACCGAGGTGACAGTAACGCTGGCCCGGGAAAAGGGGCTCAGCGAGGAGGAGGTGGGCCGGATACGCCTGGCCGGGCTGCTGCATGATATCGGCAAGATCGGTGTTCCGGAAGAAATCCTCCATAAACCAGGCAAGCTCACCAGCGAGGAATTCGAACTGATCAGCCGGCATTCGGTCATCGGGGAGAAGATCCTCAAGCCGGTGATCAAGGATGAGGAGATCCTGGCGATGGTCCGTTGCCATCATGAGCGTTATGCCGGTGGCGGCTACCCCGAGGGCATTGCCGGCGACGAGATACCCCTGGGCGCCAGGCTGATGGCGGTCGCCGACGCCTATGACGCCATGACCTCGAACCGGCCGTACCGCAAGGCGCTATCCCCCGAGGAAGCGCACTGCCAGCTGTTTGAGAACAGGGGCATCCAGTTCGACCCGGAAGCCGTCGACCTCTTCATCCGGTGTGAAAAGAAACTTCCCTACTGCCCGATGTCGGCCGATCCGGCGCGCAAGCCCGACAAGCTCGCCAGCTAACAGCCCGCCCGCTCCGGGTTTATCTTTTTGCAGCTCAGGGTAGTTCTTAAACTACGTAAGGCTTTTCCCTTATTTCTTTTGATCCCGGCGACCGATACGCTGGACCCGTCATTGGGGGGTGAAAGGCGGCAGCAAAAGAGGAGGAGGAAAAAATGAAGATGTATGACTGTGACATCTGCTATTCCGCCGGTTCTGTCAATCGGTGGGGATACTGTGAGATCTGCGGCGGGCAGCTCGAGTTGCCCCGCCTGCTGTCTGGCAGGATTGCTTCGGCTGTTGAGACGGCCGGCGACGGCATGACTCACCCGGTTTCCAAAAAGTTGACGGTTGTTGGTCAGGACGCCGCCTGAAAGTTGCCCCCCGGGGATGTCCTGCCTGTCTGTTCGCCGTGAGCCGTCCCGCACGATCCAAAGTGAGACGCCCTTCCGCCCGATCGAGCTTCAACGTGTTTTTCTTCTGAGCTTTTTCTCGTGATATAATCACGGCCACATAACGGGGGAGCTGCCCTCAAGCGGCTGAGAAAGTGATGTTGTCACTGACCCCAGGAACCTGATCTGG
>JAJYIN010000222.1:1462-2995 GCA_021790075.1 Actinomycetes bacterium
CTCTATGAGGCTGGAGCCGTGCCACTGTTGGTACGGCCGTTTGTTTTTTAGAGGCCCGTTCAATTCGAGGAAAGGTAGCAGGATGGCGGTTTTTCATCCAATCGATGAGAAAGATGTAACCAAGGCGATTGTCGGCTCGTTCATGCGCCAGTTCGAGGAGTACGCCGAGAGCGACGTCATCATCGTCGGCGGCGGACCCAGCGGCCTGATGGCCGGCAAGGAGCTGGCGGCGAAGGGTTTGAAGACATTGATCGTGGAACGCAACAACTATATCGGCGGCGGCTTCTGGATCGGCGGCTATCTGATGAACAAGGTCACGCTGAGGGCGCCGGCGCAGACAGTGCTGGACGAGCTGGGGGTCCCCTATGAGGAGGCGCAGGAAGGCCTTTACGTGGCTGACGGCCCGCATGCCTGTTCGAAGCTGATCGCGGCCGCCTGCGATGCCGGCGTCAAGTTCGCCAACATGACCATCTTCGAGGACGTCGTCATTCGCGATGGTAACCGCGTTGCCGGTGTCGTCATCAACTGGACGCCGATCGTTTCGCTGCCGCGTGAGATCACCTGTGTGGACCCGGTGGCCATCGAGGCAAAGATGATCATCGACTCCACCGGCCATGATGCCTGCGTTCTTTCCAAGCTGGAGCAGCGCGGCCTGGCGGAGACGGTAGGTTTCGGCGCCATGTGGGTAGAACGCTCCGAGGATCTGATCCTCGAGCATACCGGGGAATTCATGCCCGGCCTGGTGATCACGGGCATGGCGGTCTCCACCGCTTACGGCCTGCCGCGCATGGGTCCCACCTTCGGCGGCATGCTGCTGTCGGGCAGGCGGGCGGCGGAGGTCGTGCTGGAAAAGATGGCCGGCGAAGTTGCCTCAGCGAAATAGCGGATACGGACCGGGCTGGAACCCGACGGGAAAAAGGGGCCGGAGCGGTGAGTCTTGCCGACCGCATCGCCAACATATATATATACCAGGAGCCGCGCTGCCGGGCGATTGATTTTGAGGCGGTGGCGGCAGGTGTCGGGGAGCGGCTGCCGCGGACGGCGGTGACGCCGCGCGCGCCGCTGCTGGAAGGGTGGCTCGAAAAAGCCTCAGCGGAGGATGCCGAGGCGCTAGCGATGCGATTGGCGGAGGCGAAAGTCCGCAGCCTTGACGGGCCGGCGCGCGCGGGGCAGCGGGTGCTTCCGGGCGAGGTCGGCTACGAGCTCAGGCGCCTGCAAAACAGGGACAGCGAAGTCTACGGCATCCTCTATGACGCCTGGCTTTTTACCGATGCTGTGTGCATGTTGCTGCCGTCCGGGGAAGCGCAGCTGGAAAACATCCATGTGATTTTCACAAATCAGCTAATCGGAACGTGGGATTTGGCCGACAGACGTTATCATGCGAGAACCGTAGTCTGCGGAGCGCCTTCGATCCTGTCCACCAGCGGCATGGTCGAGGCGCCGGCGCGGGCGCCCGGCTATTATCTCGCCCGGCGCAGCTCAGAAGCCCTGGGTTTACAGGAAGAAGAAAAGATGGAGCTGGCCCGGTCGTAT
>JAJYIN010000223.1 GCA_021790075.1 Actinomycetes bacterium
CAAGATCGATGGCGCCGCTCTTGAGTTCGTTCAAGGCAGCGTCGACGTCGCCTGCCCGCACGCATTCATAACCGTTACCGCCGAGCGCCCGGGCGAGGATATCCCTCACCGTTGGTTCGTCGTCCACGATCAGCAGTCTGCTTTTTCGACCTTCTGAAACCGTTTGCCACCCGCCTCTCATCCGCCCGGATCACCAATCTCCGGTCCCCCGCCCTAAAAAAGCCTCGCGAAGTTTGAATGTCGTAATTTTCCGGGCCTTTTTTGATGTTAGCAAATTAGACTGGGCCGGAAATCCCATTTGTTGCTTTACAGGACCATCCGGGTCCATCTTCCGGCTACGCTGAAAGAATCGGCAATAGCGACGACACGCTTGAGGAATAGATTCGGCTGCCGGCTGCAAGCAGGCGTGAGCAGTTTGCCTTTTGCGCAAATGGCTATTAGATTAATGCCGTCAGATCAACCCGCTGCCGAAGGATGCCTGAAAAATGGATGTGCTTGACGCAATCAGGAACCGCCGCAGCCACAGGGCCTTTCAGAACCGGCCGGTGGAACGGGAGAAAATCGACGCCATCCTCGAAGCCGCGCACTGGGCACCGTCTCCGGCCAACTCGCAGCCATGGGAATTCGTGGTAGTGACCGACAAGCGCGCCCGGCAGCGCCTGTACGAGCTGTCCGAGGAGGCTAAACGCAGTGGCCGGATCGAGGTGCGCGGCTTCAGCTACGTGCGACCGATGCCGGCTGAACTCGAAATGCCGGAAGACGCCTCGGAGTCAGTCCGAAATTACTCCCTCGACTTCCTGGCCACGGTACCCGTCATTTTCGGCATCGTCGGCCTGCCACGTGCTTCCGTACGCCAGGCAAGCTTCCAGGAAACACACGACGCCTATAAATATTGCTGCGGCGCAGTGATCCAGAACATGCTGCTGACCTGTGAAACTCTCGGACTGGGCAGCCTCTGGTTCACGTTCTTCGACCCCGAACTGGCGCCCCAGTACCTGCATGTCGACCGCGACAAGCATCTTGTGGCAATGGTGCTGGCCGGTTACCCGGCGGCGGCTCCGAAGCCGCCAGGACGCCAGCCCCTGAAAACCATGGTCCACTGGATCGAGTGATGGTCATGGTCCTGGGCATACTCGGCAGCCCCCGGCGCGGGGGCAACTCGGAAATCCTGCTGGACCGCGCGCTGGCCGGCGCTGCCGACGCCGGCGCGGAGACAGAAGTACTGCATCCGGCTTCGCTCAGGATCGCTGGCTGCACCGAGTGCGATGACTGTTACGCGCTGGGCGAATGCAGTACGTCTGATGACATGGACCGGGTCTATGAGGCGCTGGAACTGGCAGACCGGATCATCGTCGCCTCGCCGATTTTTTTCATGGGCTTTCCGGCGCAGCTGAAAGCGATGATCGACCGGACACAGAAATACTGGGCGCTCAAATACATCCTGCGGGAACCATTTCCCCGGCCTGCCGGCTCTCCGCCGCGCTACGGCGCCTATATCGGAGTAGGCGCCACGAAGGGCAAGGCGCTGTTCGAGGGTACCAGGCTGACATTGAAATATTTCTTCGATGCCATCGCGGTCGAGCCCCGGGAAGAGCTCGACGTGCTGGTAAGGGGCATAGACGAGCAGGGTCAGATCAGGGAAAGAGAACAGGCGCTGGAGGATGCATACCGGACAGGCGCGGCCCTAGCCCGGCTTTAGCCCGCCAAGGCGCGGCCCGGCTGCTCTAGCCCGCCTGATCGAAGAGGCCAGGCCGCGCCGCGGGGCCGGCGCTGTCTTGGCCGGCAGACTCCTGTCCGCCGCGGCGGCGCTCGATCCATCCCAGCTCGTCCTGTACGATCCTCCTGTCCACGACGATCCTGACGCCAGGCATTTTGGCGGCAAGCTCATCGCAGCGGCGCCTTAGAAACGACATCTCGCGGTCGACGATCAACAGCTTCTGCGCGTCGCTCTCTACGAATGCAGACTTAAATCCGCAGAATTTGCAAGGCGAGAATTCGCGCAGCGAGGTGGTGATTTTCGGGTGTCCACAATATGGGCAATGAAGTTCCTTCATGTTTCCAATATAGACGCTGGCCGGCGGTGGCGGCATCGGGGTTTACCCTGAAAAGCATATTTCCGCGAAAACCGGGTAATATACTTTGACAACCTTCTTCTTGTTGGTAGCCAACGATCATATTGTGACATTGCCGGGAAAGCCGGCGATGAAGGCAACGGACGAAAGCCGCCCACCCAGTATGAAGTGGGGAAAAGGCATGTCCGGCTCAAGGAGAGGATGGTTAAATGAGAAAATTCTCGCTGGATGAGCTGAAACGGTTTAGCGGTGAAAACGGCGGACCCGTCTATCTTGCCTGTAACGGGAAGGTATACGACGTTTCCGCCAGTCCGCTGTGGGAAGACGGCCAGCACCAGGAAGAGCACGCTGCTGGCATGGACCTGACGGCGGAGATGGCCGGCGCCCCGCATGAGCCCGACCTGCTCGATGACTTTCCCGTAGTCGGCGAACTTGAGTAGCTGGCTCCTCGGGCAGGACTCGAACCTGCAACAAACCGGTTAACAGCCGGTTGCTCTACCATTGAGCTACCGAGGAGCGTTAAATGGAGCCCTTGCATTATAGTTTGGCCCCGAGCGCCTTTTCAAGAAACATGCGGGCATAAAAAAATCTCTGCTTCTACAGAGATATGATGACCTGGATGATGACCTGGACAGCACGCCTGGACTGGTCTGGTGGCGGCGCCTATTCGAGAAACTCCCTGAGCTTCTGCGATTCGCGGTAGCTCTTGAGTTTTACCAGGGTCTTGGCTTCGATCTGCCGGATGCGTTCCCTGGTCACCCCGAACTTCTGTCCTACTTCCTCCAGCGTTCGCGGATGCTCTCCCTTGAGCCCGAAGCGCAGCTCGATCACTTTCCGCTCGCGGTGGGTCAGGCTGCCGAGAACATCCGCCAGGTCTTCTTTCTGCATGATATCGGAGACGGCTTCCATCGGCGCTA
>JAJYIN010000026.1 GCA_021790075.1 Actinomycetes bacterium
GATGAATTACGGAGCCTCTGCATCGTTGAGCGCGGCTTCGCTGCCGGTGACAGGATTTGCCCTCAACTTCCCGTTGTGGCTGGTGCTGACCACCGCGACTGTGGTCTTCGTGGCCCTCGCGCTCGTCTCATTAATCCGGAAACCCGGCAAGGTCAAGCCCTGAGGAATGTCAGATGTGAAAGAACAACAAAGGTAGGAGAGGTTAAAAATGGGTATGAGGAACAAGGGTCATTACAAAATACCGATTGGCCAAAAGAAGGCTGAGGCGGTCAAGTTGCGCTGCCTGAAACTGGGCCTGTTGGTGCTGGCCACGGTCTTCCTGTTCCTCATTTCCGTTTCCTCTGCTGCGGCGGCGCAAACCTATGTCTCCCTCACCTTTGACGACGGACGCACGAGTCAGCAGAACGCCGGCGCTATCCTGGCGGCGCACGGAGTTCACGGCACCTTTTACATCATCTCGGGAGATCTGGGGACCAGCAACTATTTCATGACCCTCGACCAGGTGCGCGCCCTGGCGGCTGCCGGCAACGAGATCGGCGGGCATACACTCCACCCATGACGATCTCACGGTCGACACCCCCAGCCAGGTAATCGCCCAGGTCTGCGGCAACCAGCAGCAATTGCAGGACTGGGGTTTCCCGGCAGTCTCTTTTGCTTATCCCTACGGGCGCACCAACGCCGATGTGGAAGCGATCGTCCAGAACTGCAAACTGCAGGGTTATGACGTGAAGGCAAACTACCGCAGCGCCCGCGGGGCTTGGGGGCTGCAGTGCCCGGGCTGCGACGCGGCCGAAAGCCTGCCGCCTCTGGATCCGTTCGCGGTCCGAACCACGGACAGCCCCCAGAAGACGACCACCCTGGCCGACCTGGAGTCCATGGTAACCCAGGCCGAGGCCACCGGCGGCTGGCTGGTGATCCCGTTTCATTCCGTCGGCTCGGCGCCCGGCACGGCCCCGGTGCCCGGGAACGGCGCCGACTGCACCGACAACTACTCCATCACCTACAGCAATCTTGACCGGTTCGTTGACTGGTTGTCAAAACGGTCTGACCGGGGCACCAGCATCAAGACCGTCGCCGAGGTCATGCATGAACCTCACCCAGAGTCCCCTGAAGCCGTCCCTGAAGCTTTCGCAAACGCGGGTCTACTGGGCCGGCTATCCCGATTACGAGGCGGGCACCCTGAGCGTGGACTTCGGCCTCAGCAACGCCGGCACCGGCGATGCCAACTTTGTGGAAGCCATCGGCGCTATATCGAGCAACGGCGTCAATACGAGCACGGTAATGCCGCTCTCCCTGGGGATGGTGCCCGGCGGCAGTTCTCGTTCCTTTACGCTCAAATATACGATCCCGGCGCAAGTCACGGTCTTCCGGACATCGATCTACGTCACCGCTGAAGACGGCAGCGGCAGCGCCTATACGTACCCCGGGCCCTACCCCGGCGCCTAGAATAATTTTCCGCTTCCCCGGCGGGGAATAATAGAAGTTCTGGCGCACCGGGCGCAGGTTTCGGTGCAGAGCCGACTGTCCAAAGTTAAACTTTGTGGCCCCCCTGGCCGTTCTCCTTGTAACGCACCACTGAATCTCCCCCCGCCTTCTTGGCTTTGTATAGCGCCTGGTCAACGTGTGTTCTCAAAGCTGCCACCTCGGTCCCGTCAACCGGACAGGACACAATGCCGGCAGAAACAGTGGTCATCCAGTTAGTTCTCCTTGCCTTTATTTCCTCGATCCTGGCAATGATGCGCCGGGCATTAACTTCAGCGCCTTCAGACTCCATCCCTGGAAGCAGCAGAAAGAACTCATCGCCGCCATACCGGAAAGCCATGTCGGTTTCCCGTTTCTGCTCGAGCAGAATATTGGCGAGATTCTTGAGTGCTTGATCCCCCGCCTCATGACCCATGCTGTCATTCAACTCCTTCAGATTGTCGAGGTCCATCATTATCAAAGAGAAAGGGATCTGGTAACGGCTGAACATCTCAAGGTTCTCGTGCAGCCGTTTCCGGAAGTAGCGGACGTTATATAAACCCGTCATCGGGTCGGTGTCAGCCAGTACACGCAATTCCTGCGAGTGCTTTTGCATATAGAACTCTATCCCCATCCTGGAAAAATGGTGAAAGATGGCATCAAGCCGTTGCAGGATCCCGATGACCTCCCTGTCGGAGCCGCGCAGGCCCTGCACGAGAGTGCCGACAAGCAGTTCCCGGAGGCGGTTGAAATCATCCATCACTTTAGTGACGGGTATTTCTTCATTGCGGATGCTGACTAACAGGGAAGCCGTGTGCTTGATCCCGGAGCGCGCCAAGATCTCATCAGAGGGCGAAACAAGATATTGGGCAATACTGGAAATCAGATCGGGAAAAGCAGAAGCGATCTCCTTGGCGGAAAATGTCTGAAGAGACAACAGGTCGAGATCGTCAATGACAGACCTGAGCCACTTCTTGACAACTTCCAGTTCCTGCTTTTCTAAACAAGCGCTTACCTTATCAGCCAGCTGGGGAGTGATCATTGACAAGACCGGTTCTGCCGTTAGTAAAGTTTGTGAGCCCGATAACAGTAATTGATTCACGCATATTTGTCTATAGGGCGAATACCACGAAACAAAAAAAGGCCCACCAAATGGCCCTTTCCTGCGGCGGGCGGAGTTAACCGGCCGGACCATGACCTCCTTACTGCAGTGCCCGGCCGCCCACCTCATCAAAGGAACTGTTGTAAATCACCCGCTGGCTGATCACCAGTTGACGTCCCTGGGTTCCTGTCACTTCCACCGGTCCGTTCATCTGTCCGGGGAACACCGGCGTGATGCGCCCGCCTGCCGGGATGGTGTAGTGCCCGACCACGCTGCCGGCGATCTTCACATCAACGTCCGCGGGTTCGGAGCTCTGGTTGCCCACCAGCACCCAGGTGCGCATGCCCGGAGATGCGCTGTCATACCAGGCGAAGAACTGGTTGTCAACCAGGTTACCCGGAGGAGTGCCCGGAACTTCCTCAAACGAGTTGAGGTACAGGGAGCGCTGACTGGCCACCAGGGGCTGCCCGCCGGTCGAAACCACCCGTACAGGGCCGTCAACGGTGCCCGCGTACTGGGGGGCGACACGCCCGCCGGCGGGAACATTGTAGCGCCCCATCAGGCGGCCGCCGACGTAGATATCGACATCGGTCGCCTGGCTGCCCTGATTGCCCACGACGACCCAGGTGTGCATCCCCGGGGATGCGTTGTCATACCAGGTGAAATAATACTCGGAAGAGAGGCTCGGAGCCGCCGCGGCGGCGGTCTCGTTGAATGAGCCGTTCATGACCACCCGCTCGCTCACATTGAGGGGCTGGCCATTGCTGGCCGTCACATGCACCGGGCCATTCATGATTCCGGGGAAGTCCGGAGCCACACGGCCGCCTGCGGGGATCTCGTAATGTCCCGCTGCCTGGCCGGCAATGGTGACATCCACCTGGGCGGTCTGGCTGCCCTGATTGCCCACGACGACCCAGGTGTGCATTCCCGGAGTCTGCTCGTCGTACCAGGCGAGGTAGGCATCAGTGGCGAGGTCGGCTTCCGGAGTCGCCGCCAACTCCGAGAAGGTGCCGTTATAGAGCGACCGTTCGCTCGCCAGCAGGTCGCCGCCCGTGGTGGAAACAACCTTGACCGGTCCGTTCATGACCCCGGGATACATGGGTGTTACCCGCTGGTCGGGGCCGATGTCATATGCGCCCATCAGCTGGCCGCCGACGTAAACTTCCGCATGCTGGGCGGTGGCGCCGGGGTTGCCCACGACCACCCAGCTCTGCATGCCGGGGGTGGCATCATCGTACCAGCCAAAGAAATAGTTGCGGTCGCCGCTGTTGGTGATGTTCACGTTGATGGTGGTGTCGGCCGTGTTCCCGGCATTATCATAAGCCCTGGCCCTCAGGGTATAGGCGCCATCCGTCAGGGACCGGGTCGGCAGAGTGAAACTGTAAGGCGCCGCGGTGCTGGAAGCCACCAGGCTGTCACCGGCGTAGAGCTCGACTTTGGCAACGGCAGTGTTGTCACTCGCGTTGACTGTGATAGTAGCATCGCCGGAAATGGTAGAACCGTCCGCTGGTGTGGCGAACGAAACCGCCGGCGGCGTCGTGTCGGCTGGCGCTACGGCTGCCCGGAAGGCGGCCAGGCTGGCAGGGGAGCTCTCGACACGCCAGTCGGTTTCCTTGTCGATGTTGAACCACGTCAGGCTTTCGACGCGGGGGAAACGCACCGGCAGGCGGGCGAAGGCATTGGTGATCCAGTCGGCCTTGCTGCCGCCCACCTCGGTGGAGGCCGTCTCTGATATCATGGCCGGTTTGCTGGTACGCGTGGTGAACACGTCATAGCTGGGTCCGAAAATGGTATCGATGTCCTGCCACTGGGAGGTCCAGGCCGGGGTGTTGTACAGCGTGCCCCAGTTATAGCCATCGATTCCCACGTAATCCACGTAGGCATCGCCGGGATAGTAGGTGTTAAAAGTATTGGTGGCGCTGGCCGTGTCGCCGTCACGGTTTGGCGACCAGTCCCATTTGACATTGGTGGCGCCCTCCTGAACGAAGATATCGTGGATGTGGCGCCATGCCGGAATGTAATCAGCGGGGCTGTTTCCGTTCACGCTGCCGGACCAGCTGGTCCAGTCGCCGTTCATCTCCCCCATGGGGCGGATGATGACGGGATAGCCGAAATCACGCATCTCGCGGGCCCAGCGATGGATGTCGGCGTCGAAATAGCCTGCGGTTATCCTGCTGAGACGGTACGACGGCTGGTTGACGAGGTCGGGGGCGCCGGGATTCCAGGGTTCCCAGGCCAGCTGGATGACGCGCCCCTGCTGGGCGATGGGGAGAAGCTTGTCGACTGCCAGGTCTTCCCCAATGGACTGATAATAGAGGAACATGTCGGTCTTGCGGCCGATGCTGTTCTCAAAACTGGCCAGCTGGGTCGGATCCTGCATGAATACGCCCAGCTTGAACCCCGGGGATGTTTGCGCGGCAGCCGGCGTGCCGGCCGGCGCCAGTACTACGGCCCCGGCAAAAAAAGCCGCCAGAACGATAGCGATTGTGATTTTAAACCGGTTGGACTTCAACGGAAGTCAAGCCTCCTTGGCGGCAGCCAGGCTGTCATAATCCCTGAGGATAATCCCTGAGGACCTTAGATCCTTGGCTTTGCGCCACTCCGTTTCCGGAGCTTTGCCCTGATCACCTGAGGCTTGGCTTTCCCCCCGCCAACCAGCCGAGGTGCGGCCGTATTAACCAGCCAATATTGGTATCGGACTCCCGAGATTCCTCTTAAACCAAACCATGGAAACCGCTAACGGGTAGGATTAAAGAGAAGGAAGACGATAGCATTCGCAAGGTTCTGGAACGCAGGATGAAGGTTTTCCCCCTTCTTGGGGGGCACCCAGGACCATCCCCCGTCGCAACCGGAGCCACGGCCAAAAATCATCGTGGTCAACGACGATTCCCATGACCACACCAGGGAGATAGGGCTTTCGTGCCCGTGTGACCAAGTGGAGGTGATCAACCATCCTCGCCCCCTGGCGCACCCCGTTTTTCGCCGATCCAAAGGCGGGGGCGGTGCAAGTGGGCATCCTCCTATCGAATGCGTCCAGGACCGAGGAGCCGGCATGAAAACGCGCATCCTTTTTCCCTGTTTTGCGTCATATATAAAGACGCCTTTCGGGGGATGGATGGCCTAGGGACAGTGGTTTGACCCCTTCATTTCCGGGGTATATAGAAGCGTTTGCATGCTACCCTTTGAGTTTCCCCGCCTTTACCAGGCAGATTGCCCAAGTTCAGGTTAAGACCTGCGTGGCTCCAGAACGAGCAAGCTATTGCCGACTGTGGTACAATGGCCGCTTGGCGTTTGCCCAAATCGGGCAAATAAAGGATAAGGCAAATCTAACTAGAAAGATAAGAGCAAAGTGACATCAATGACAGAACTGCCCAACGAATTGACTCAAAACTTGATAAACCAGGGACAGGAACGGGGATTCCTCACCCTTGACGATATCGCCGACGCCCTCCAGGAAGCCGATCTGACTACCGAGCAGATCGAGGAGGTCTATTCCCGCATCGCGGATGTCGGCATCGAGATCGTCGAGCAGGGCGATGAAGATGATCTTGTGGAACCCGAGGAATCTGAGCCCGCGGCCGTGGAGGAGCACCATGAGCGCCCGGCGGCGGCGTCGACTGACGATTCCTTGCGCATGTACCTGCGCGATATCGGCCGCATCCCGCTGCTTTCCGCGGCTGAGGAAGTCTCGCTGGCCAAGCGGATGGAACGCGGCGACATGGAAGCCAAGAGCAAGCTGGTGGAAGCCAACCTGCGGCTGGTCGTCAGCATTGCCAAGCGTTACCTCGGTCGGGGCCTTTCTTTCCTGGATCTGATCCAGGAGGGCAACCTGGGCCTGATCCGGGCTGTCGAAAAATTCGACTACCGGCGCGGATACAAATTCTCCACTTACGCGACCTGGTGGATCCGCCAGGCCGTGACCCGGGCGATCGCCGACCAGGCGCGCACCATCCGCATTCCCGTGCATATGGTGGAAAAACTAAACCACCTGGTCAGGGCGAAGCGGCAGCTGGTGCAGGACCTGGGCCGCGAGCCGACCCCGGAGGAGATTGCCGCGCTGATGGATACCACCGTGGAAAAAGTCCAGCATCTGATAAAGATATCGCAGAGTCCCGTCAGCCTGGAGAAGCCGGTCGGCGACGAGGAAGAAGCCGAACTGGGCGATTTCCTCGAAGACGAAGGCACGCCGAGGCCGCTGGAAGCCGCCATGACAGAAATCAAGAAGGATGATCTGAACAAGGTGCTGAATGCCCTGCCGCACCGGGAGCGCAAGATACTGGAATTGCGCTACGGCTTGAACGGCGAGCACCCTCGCACCCTGGAACAGATCGGCCGGCGCTTTGGCGTCACCCGTGAGCGCATCCGGCAGATAGAGGCCAACACCCTGGCCCGGCTGAAGGAACTCCAGGAAACCCAGCATTTGCGGGAAAGCGCCTGATACCCGGACTGATTCCGGTTACGAGTTAACGTCAAAAAACACAAAGGGACGGCCAACGGCTGTCCCTTTTTTATTTCTTTGGGGTTCCTTGGGGTTCCGCCGTCAGGGCTGCTGGGTCCGGCAGTGCAGGCTTTTCTTATTATAAGCACCCGCCGTCAGGGCTGCCGGGTCGGCGGTGTCAGGCTCCCCGATGCCGACTGGTCAAGGAACTTCTTGGCTTCCTGCCCCACGGCGGAGTTCGGATTGATGTTCTGCGCTTTCGTCCAGCAGTCTTTGGCCTTGGAGAGCTGGTCGATATTGGCGTACACATATCCCAGCGTCAGCCAGGCGCGCTGATTCGCCGGCGCCTGGGTGGTCGAGGTCTGCAGCTCCCGCACGGCCACGTCGTACATGCTCATCTCGTAATACGCCCAAGCCAGGTCGATCCTCAGATCGGGATCATCCTTGACCGCCAGGCTCTGGCGGTAAGTATCCACGGCCTTTTTGTAGCTGACGCTGGCATCGTTGGCCTTGCCGGCCTCCGTCTGCAGATCGCCGATGGCCACATAGGCGTCCGCCAGCCCCTTGAGCGATTGGGTATCCTGGGGATTGCGGGTGACCAGGTCCTGGTAGCCGTCCGCCTGCTGCTGGGTATTGTCGATCTGTGCCTGGACGGCCTGGTTCTGCTGCTGGTCGGCGTTAGCCGAATTGTCGCCGCCGGCGACAAGCCTGTGGATGAAAAATCCCAGCGCGAGAATAATGATGATCGCCGGAGCAATCAGAAACCACTTGTACTTGTCGTTCATTGGCTCAGTAGTTTTTGGATTAGCTGGTTATCGGGGTCACTGGAACTGGACCAGTCGGCCGGGCCGATGACGCGTTTCTTGATAACGCCGTTCTTGTCAATGATGAGGCTCTCGGGCACACCCGTGGTCTGATACATGTCGGGGAGCTTCTTGTCCTGGTCCAGCAGGATGGGGAACGTGAGCCCCAGTTGCTGGGCGAATGGCTGCACATCCTGGGCTCCCCTGACGTCGATACTGGCCGCCAGGATAACAAACGGCTTTCCTTTGAGCTGCTGGCTGAGCGTCTGCATGGAGGGCATTTCTTCACGGCAGGGGTTACACCAGGTGGCCCAGATGTTCAGGAGCACCACCTTGCCGCGGTAATCAGAAAGGGTAGCCGCACCTCCGTTCAACTGCGGGAGAGTGAAGTCAGGAGCCGTGGAGCCTTCCACAACCGGCGGGGCCTGCCGGGACTGGTAAAAAAAGAACCCGCCGACAGCCAGGGCGATGATGACGGCAAAAGCGCCGACGGCCAGGGCGATATCCCTGAACGACCAGCTTTCATCCTCGCCCGGCGCCTCCAGGCTTTCAGGAGCCAATTCTTCTGTTTCAGATTCCATCTTTATTCGAGGTCACCTTGATTGGTTATTGCTACAGGCATCTACGAGCGTGCGGATGCAAATGGAAGCAACGGGTACGGTCTTAACGAGGCGAACTCCAACGAACACAAACATAGTAGCATTAGCTTGCCCCCTTCAACAAACGATGTCTCCGATCTAGACCTGAATGTTCGGCAGCCATTTTTGCAGCCACACCTCGATAATCTCAATCTGGCCGGTGGCCATCAGCAGGCCGAAGATGATCAGAAGCGAGCCGGAAATAATCTTCAGGGCGCCGAAGTGGCGTTTTACAAACGAGAAAGTGCCGAGCATCCTGGCAAACAGGAAGCCGGACAGTACGAACGGCAACCCCATTCCCAAAGCGTAGACGAAGAGCAGGCTGGCGCCCCCTACCGGATCCCGCGCTCCGGCCGCCAGCATGTAGACAGAGCCCAGCAGCGGACCGGTGCAGGGGCCGATGCCGATCGAGAAGATCATGCCGGCCAGTACCACGCCCACCAGGCTGGCCGGTTTCTTGAGCATGCGCACCCGCCGTTCCCTTTCAAACCAGGCAGGATGGAAGATTCCCAGCGCGAACAGGCCGAAAATGATGAGGAATATGCCGGCCACGACCTCGAGAAAATGCCGGCCCTGGCCTCCGGTATTGATGAAAGTTCCCAAAGACTCCCCCACGCCTCCGGCAACGGCTCCCTGGATGCTGAACAGGACCACGAAGCCGATGACGAACGCCGAGCTCGCCAGGCCGACCTTGCGCGTCCGGGCGCCCAGTTCGTCGACACCGACGCCTGACACAAAGGAGAGGTAACCGGGAAGCAAAGGCAGCACGCAGGGAGAAAGAAAAGACACCAGGCCGGCGATGAAGGCCCAGAAGAAAGCGATGGATGTGATTTCGGTTATCTGCAAACCTGCTGCCTTACAAACAGACCGGCGCCGGCGGCATAGCGAAAACCTGATTCATCCAGGGAAGACAGGAAATGGCAGGAGGAAGCGCTAGGGCTGCCGGTTACCGGTTCTCAATGCTGAAGTATCTCCAATTTAGCATAGAAACAGGGCTTTCTCAACGAGTTTGGGGCCGCTTGGGGACTCAGGCCGGCATCATCCGCCAGGATCATGTACGGAGGTCTGCAGAAAACCGTGAACCGGCTGACAAAAAAGAATTTACGATATATGGAATTGTTGCCATATTACCACATTTAGAAAAAATTGATAACAAATTTCTAAAGCTTTTGTTTGCGTAGTCGATATCTTTCTCATCGCATCACGAAAGGGCAAACCCGTCGCGAGGCGGGGACGCAAAGCCAGGGGTCTCCAAGGGGGGAGACAGCCCAGCCGCCGAAGCTTTCGAACGCAAGCTCAAAGGTTTTGGTTCACTGGGCCATTTTTTTGCCCTTTAGTGGTTTGAGCAGGGCTCGATTGCTAAGGTCAGCAGCAATGGGGCCCTTTTTGATGCGGCGGGCAAGGGACGAAGGTCAAATACTTCCGGTATGGGACCGGAGGGCATAAGGGCAGAAAGGGGGTGCAACCAGGTGAGATTCACAGCCAAATTAGCGGCGCTGGTCGTTCTTTCGCTGTTGATTGCTCTGGTTCTTTCCTCGGCCGTCTACGGTGCCACCAAGTCGGACACCGATTCGGTCAATGTCAACGCTACCGTTGACAATTTCATTTCGATCAGCCACCCAGCCGATTTGAACCTCGGGGTCATCAACGGTACGGGCGGCTCTGTCGTGGGAAGCGCCACGTGGACAGTCGTGACGAACAACGATCTGGGCTATACACTGCAAGCCTCGGCTTCCGGTGCGCCCGCAATGACCAAGGGCACGGATTCATTCGCTGATTACAGCCAGACTCCGGCGCCCTGGGCGGTGGCCGCCACCGACTCAGCTTTTGGTTTCAGCTGGGATGCTGGCGTTAACTACCGCGGTTTCAACGGAGCTGCTCCGATCACCGTTCACACAATGAACAACGAGACCGCGGGAGACAACACCACCCTCAACTTCAAGGCGGAAGTTGGCGCCAATCACCTCCAGGCGAGCGGCAGTTATACCGCCAGCGTGACGATAACAGCGACAACGCTGTGATCGTATACAACTGAATAGCAACACGTCAACGCAAGCTTGACGACTGAAGCCCTCCCTGCCAGAGGGCTTCAGTCGTTCAACGTGAATTTGCAGGAAAATACCGCATCGAGGAAGAAGTGTAAAGCTTGAAAATGAGGAACCCGGATCCAAGTTTTTCATCTCACAGGGGAACCACGCCCTCAAGGCGGGCGCCGGCCCCTGCCATCCGCAGGGCCATCCTGTTCTTCATCGGCGCCGGCCTCTTCCTGGCGATGATGTTCATGCCCGCCACAGCGGGCGCCTATTCGGTTGATAAACATGACGATCAGGTTACGGGCCAGTTCGTCATCTCACCCACCAACACCGAGCTGGACATGAAGCCGGGGGAAACCACCTCCCGGGACATCATGTTATCGAACCGCACCGGTGACACGATCACCATCCAGTTTTCCGTGGAGGACATCCAGGGATCACAGGACGGCCAGGCGCCCACATTCCTCGGCGACAGGGACAGCGCCTACGGCGCCCGCCACTGGCTCACTCCGGAGCTGACCAGCATCACCCTCAAGCAGGCGGAAACGCTGACAATGAGCGTAAATATAACGGTACCCGAGACGACCGAGCCGGGGGGCCATTATGCGGCCGTGCTCGCTTCCACCCAATCCATTTCCAATCAGAGCGGCTCTGCCCTCAACATCACCAGCCGCATACCCGCTGATTTCCTCATCACCGTCGCGGGAGCCATGAATGAGGACGGCTCGCTCAACCCGCCGCAGGTTCCTTTCTTTTCAGAATACGGCCCCATCGACATCGGCCTGATCTTCAATAACATAGGCAACGTCCACCTGAAACCACACGGCCAGATCAATATCAAAAATTTCCTCGGCAGGGTCGTAGCCTCGATACCGGTGCAGGATTGGGTGGTGCTGCCGCAATCCTCCCGCAGCTTTGCGTCGACTTGGGACACGCACTATCTCTTCGGCAGGTACACAGCCGAGGCGGTCATCAACTATGGTGACGGCAAGACCGCGATCGTGGCCAGTTCTTTTTGGGTCATTCCCTGGAAGATCATTCTGGCCGTTATAGCAGCCTTGATCATCTTTGTCTTCCTGCTCGCCTGGGTGACCAGGGAACGCCGGCAGCAGCGCCGGGCCATGCGGGAGGAAAGGGAGCCCAGGCAGGGGTCACCGCCGGCCGGCGCCCCCATGGTGGCCCCTGAAGGGCTGGTGGCAACACCTTTGGTGGAACCGGAAGCCGCCGAAGACCCCCCGGGGGAGCCACCCCCGGGCCCGAGCACGCATGTGGCTCTCAATGAGTTGTTCCCTTCCATGAATGACACCCGGGTTGTCGATATCGCCGATCCGGAAACCAAGAAACTGCTGCGCAACATGATCGCCAATGAACTCGACCTGGCCCGCGCCTTCCTGGCGGAAGGAAAGCATGACGAGGCGCGCGTCGAGCTGCAGGAAGCCCGCTATGCCGCCCAGCGGCTGGGGCTGCTGGCTGAGGTTGGCATCATCGATGACATGATGCGCTGGGTGTAAGTCAACCAGCGCCCGCCAGACGCACCCTCGAAATCACAATTGCTGTTGACTGTTTTCACCTGCCCTGCTAGCCTGAATTCTCCCTGTCAATCCCCTGGATGGCGATGGAGCCTGACTTGCCTGTTTCCAACTCATGGTTAACGCGGGGAAGAACCGCAGCGCTTCTGTGTGTATTGGGCCTCGCCGCCCCGTTAGGGGCGCCGGCAGCGGCAGCCGTCGGCGGGCATGCCGGCGACAGGGTGAAAGTCAGCGTCAGGGTGCAGTGCTCGCTGGGAGTAGACCGTAATGGAAGAGCAACCTCCAACTGCCCCGTGATCCAGATCGGCCGGCCCGAGGACGGGCTGGTTTCCTACATGGTGCTGGACGACTGATTGGCAGCGGGCAGCCGGTCAACCAATTGAGGACTGATCCTGGACGGCATGTTGAGGATTGTGCCGGGCACGATAGGCTGAGGACTGAAGCGGCACCTTGAGGACTGATCCCGGGCGTGATATGACGGCTGGCCAACCCGCGAAGGCGGGTTTTTTATGGGCGCAGCCGGGCGCTTTCATCTGCCTACTGGGTATAGGCAGTGTACAGCAGCGTGGTGGAATAACTGCCCGACGTCGCCAGACTTGGGACCGCCAGCCGGAAATCGAAATAGAAAGACCGGGCGCCGGGTATCTGTCCGCTGGTGATGACCGTCTCGGCGGGCGACTTGACCATGGATTGATATGCGCCAGGCAAATCAGCATCGTTTTTCCATTGCAGGTTGGAGATATCAATAGCACTGACGGGGCTTGATTCGACCAGGTCGCCGGCAGCCGACACCTTCAGACCCCAGGGAGCGCTTGAATTCACTGAGAGGTCGACCGCATACGGCGGCGTGGCGGCGGCGCCGACGTCATAGGTCGTCCCCGGGCTGACGTTTCCGAAATCGACGGAGCCGGAGCCAAATGAGCCGTCACGGTTAAAAGTGGCGTTGACGGTCATGGTGATGGTATCCGGCGCCGGGAGGTACTGCACCACCAGTTTCGGCCGCTGGGCCGGATTGGCGTTGTATTCGGCCGAGCGATAGGTCTTGAAATCCCTGGTGTTGCTTTCCGTGACCTTTTTGATGAAAACCCCGTTATTTGCTACAGAACCATTTACCCAGTTCTGCGTGAGCGCGGTCACGTCGAAATTGACCCAGATATTGGTGCCGTTGGGCGCATTGGCGGTGGCCTGCGCCGCGGGGTTGAAGTCGCCGCCCCAGGCCGTCCAGTTGTTGACGCCGTCATAAGTGTTCCAGGTGGCGCCGTTACCGGTGGCCTGGGCATTGCCCGTGCCCTGCTTCCAGGCGCGGGCGGCGCCGTAGACGCCCAGCTGCGGGGTGGCGGTGCTGGCCTGGGCGTACTGATAGAGGGAGAGGGTGGCGCTCTGGATTACGGACCCGGCCGGTATCGCCGACAGGTCGAACCTGAGCGCACCGCGGAAGATTCCGGCGTTGTTGTTGCCCGCGCGGATGAAGGTGGAAATGCCATAATTGAGGTTGGGTCTGGAGCTGAAGATCGTAGTATCGGATGCCGTGCCGGCAGCAGGCTGAATTACCAGCTGCGCTGCCGTATGGAAAACGAAATCGCCGGAAGTGGCTTGGTTGCCGGCGGCGTCGGAGGATATCACCCGGTAGTGATAAAGAGTGTCAGGCGCCAGCCCGGTGAGGGTGACAGAATGCTGGTTCACCAGAGTGGCGTCCACAGGACTGGTGGAGCCATAGCTGGTAGTGGTGCCGAACTCCACCTGGGAGCTGGAATCCTCATCTGTGGACCATTTGATATCCGCGCCCGTAAGAGTGATATTTTCGCTGCGGACCTCGCCGATGTTGGGAGCTCTGGTGTCGGCGCCGGTCCACTCGATGGTGAGCCGGGGCCGCAGCGAGCCGTCGGCGGCGTAATCGGATGACACAAAGCGTTTCAGATCGCTGCCGGCGGGATTCTCGACGGATCGTTTGACCAAAACGCCGTAATTAGGTGCTGTACCGTCTATCCAGGACTGAGTCAGTCCCGTGATGTCCCAGTCGACCCAGGCTCCGGTGGAGTCAGGCGCGATGGCGCTGGCGCCGGGTACCGGATCGAAGCCGCCGCCGGCGGTGAGCCAGCTCGACTGGCCGTCTGATGTATTCCAGGTGGCGCCGTCGCCCGTGGCGGAGCCGGCGCCGGTGCCTTCTTTCCAGTCCGCCGTCAGGCGGTGGGCATCCAGCACCGGCGTGCTGTGGTCGCCCTCGGCAACCTGGTAGAGCGACATGGTGGCGCTGTTGATGGTGGCGCCGGCGGGAATACCCGCCAGATCGAAACGCAGGACGCTCCTCATGGTGCCGTAATCGGGACTGGCGAGATCACCGGCCCGCAGGTATTCCTCCGCTCCTCGGTTCCAGTCCGGCCGGGCGGTGCCGTAATTGGTATCCCGGCCCAGCGCCGGGTACGGTTGCAAAATGGTGATATTTGCGGTGTGAAAGCTGCTCTCCGCCGAAACGGCGGCGTTGCCGGCCGGATCAGTGGACCGTACCCGGTAATAGTAAGTCGTGTTTGGCTTCAGACCCGTGAGCGTCTGGCTGTGGCTGGTGACCGGCGCCGGGTCCAGAGTGGTCGAATACGGATAACTGCCCGGGCTGGTGCCGTAGTCCACCTGAGAGCCTGCCGGCTCGTTGGTGGTCCAGTTGACAGTGGCGCTGGAGCTGTGTACCGGCGACGCCCCTATTCCTGAAATCACGGGCGGGTGATTATCGACACTCACCTGGACTGCGGCCACCCCGGTGTTGTAGGCGCGGTCGGTGGCGGTGAGGCGGAGCGTGTAAAGGCCGTCGGGAACGGCGGTGGTATCCCAGTTGCCCAGCAGGCCGCCGGTGACCGGGGTATAGGCTTCTCCTCC
>JAJYIN010000027.1 GCA_021790075.1 Actinomycetes bacterium
CTGGTCCCCGACCGGATCAGGGACCGGGTGCAGGTTCTTGACCGGCAGGGTGAGGTACTCGGCGAACGCCCCGTCCTTGCCGGCGATGCCCAGAACCGAGCGGTTGGGGCAATGCCGGCCCAGACCGTGCCGGCAATAGTCGCAGGCGCCGCAGTTGATGTTGATCTCGCCGACCACCCGCCTGCCGGTCAGCTGATCACCGGGTGACTGCTCGACCACGCCCACGAATTCATGCCCCAGGACTCCCTTAAAGCCCATGTACCCCTTGACGATCTCGAGATCGGTGGCGCAAATGCCGGCGAGGGTAACGCGAACGAGGGCTTCGCCATCACCGGGCACTGGCGCCGGGTAGTCTTTTTCGACGCCAACTCTGTTGTTTCTGAAAACGAGCGCTTTCATTCTTCCATCTTATTAAGAATTTATCTCAAAGGCACGTCCGGCTGCGGCCGGCGGCAAAGGTCATGGGCGGCGTCCTCTTAAGCAAAAAGTCCTCTTTCTGAATCTTTTTCCGCCTTTCCGGAATCAAAAGATTCCACAAGGAGAATCAGGAGAATCCACAAGCAAACTCACGGGAGAAACGGAGGTCGTGGATATGGGATTCATGGCAAGGGCGGGGGCCGGATGGCAGCAGGAAGGCTGCCGGCAGATAGATTCCACCCAGGCGCTGGAGCTGATACGCGACCGGGACGCCCTGGTAGTTGACGTGCGGGAGCCGCATGAGTTCGCTGCGGGACGCATCCCCAACGCCGAGCTGATCCCGCTGCGGGAGATCGGCTACCATGTCGAGAACCTGAGGCGGCACGGCGACCGGCCCATCATCCTCAGCTGCCGGACGGGCGGCCGTTCGGAGACGGCTTGCCGGTTCCTGCGCCAGAGCGGCATCAAAAACGTCTTCAACCTGGCCGGCGGGCTGATGGGATGGCTGATGGCAGGCATCGCGCTGGCGGAGTGAAGAAGGGCGGCGTTATACTTACCCCAACCGGCTGGGGGAACGTCCCCATCTGAGGAAATTATGACTGGAGGAGCAGTGGACAGGAAACCGATAGCCGCCGGCAAGAGCAGCTTTGAAATCGTGGATACGGACAAGGTGCTGGCGGAGCTCGAGTTGGAAAAGGGGCCCGTGCTGGTCGATGCGGCCTGCGGCGCCGGCAATTATACGATAACCGCCGCCCCGCTGATGGCTGCGGGCGGCCATATCCACGCCTTTGACCTCTGGCGGGAGGGGATCGAGGAGCTGAACCGCCGCCTTCGCGAACGCGGGCTCGGGAATGTCACCGCGGCCGTGGCCGACATCTCCAAGGAGATACCGCTGGCGGACGGCAGCGCCGATGTCTGCCTCATCGCCACGGCGCTCCACGACCTCATCGAGGACGGCGGCGGCGAGGGCACGCTCAGGCAGGTGGCCCGTATCCTGAGACCAGGTGGAAGACTCGTAGTCCTGGAGTTCGTGAAAGAGGAAGGGCCGCCGGGCCCGCCGCTCCGTATCCGGCTCTCACCCGAGGAACTTGATGATTTCGTGACGCCCTTCGGGTTTGAGAAGGTGCGCACAACTGGAGCCGGCGAGCACTTCTATCTGTCGACATACGTGCGTAGCTGAGCGCCCGTGGTGCGCCCCGCTGTGCCGAGGAGGCCTTTTCCCAAGACCAGACGGCTGTGAGGGCGCCATCGGGCTGACCGCGCCGGTTCTGACCACCCTGTGATCAGCAGACGCGGCGGTTGTAGCGGCGCTTCCCCATCTGAGGCAGCCGGCCCCGCTGCGGCGACAGCGATTTACAGGCGGCTTCGATGTCGGCGGCCAGCATCTCCGCCAGGTCGCGGCTGAAATTCTCCTTGGCGACTACGCGCAGCACCGCCACGTCCTCGGCATTGGGCGGCAGCGTGTACGCCGGGACGATCCATCCCTTTTCGCGCAGCCTTTGTGATATGTCGAAGACACTGAACGCCTGATCATCCCTGAGGCGGAAGACGATGATGGGCAGCTTCTCGCCGGCGTTGATAAATTCGAAGCGTCCCGTCTGCCTGAGCAGCCGCACCAGGTGGCGCGCATTCTCCAGGATGCTGGTCATGATCTGGCGGTAACCGGCGCGTCCCAGCCTGAGCAGGTTGTAATACTGGGCCAGGACCATGGAGCTGCCCCGTGAGAAATTGAGAGTGTACGTGGCCATCTCCCCGCCGAGATAGTTGACAGAGAACACCAGGTCCGGGGCCAGATCGGCTTCATCCCGGAAGAGCAGCCATCCCACTCCCGGATAGACAAGCCCGTATTTGTGGCCGGAGACGTTGATGGACTTTACCCGGGGCAGCCGGAAATCCCATTCCAGGTCCGGGTCGGTGAACGGCGTGATGAACCCGCCGCTGGCGGCGTCCACATGCAGCGGGATGTCCCAGCCGTGCTTCTCCCTGACTTCCAGCAGCATGTCGTTCAGTTCCCGGATCGGGTCGATCTGGCCCGTGAAGGTGGTTCCCAGCACCGCGCCGACGCAGATGGTGTTTTCATCGATCAGCTGCCTCACTTCGCCGGCGGTGACGTAGAAGCGGTCCCGGGCCATCGGCACCACCCGCGGCTCGACCTCGAAATAGCGGGCGAACTTTTCCCAGACGGTATGGACCTCGGCGCCCATGACCAGGTTGGGCCGGTGGTCCGGCCTGCCTTCTGATTGCCGCCGCTTCTTCCACTGCCACTTGCAGGAAAGCAGCCCCAGCATGATCGCCTCCGAAGAGCCGACGGTGGCGGTGCCCACAGCGGTTTTCTCTTCGGGCGCGTGGTAGAGCCGCGCCAGCATGTTCACCACGTGTTCCTGGATGACCTCTGTCTGCGGGTATTCATCGTGGTCGATGAAGTTCCGGTGCACATTCTCAGTAATTAGCTGCAGGGCCTCTTTCTCCATCCAGGTGGTGACAAAGCTGGCCAGGTTGAGGGCCGGGTTGCCGTCCAGGTTGAGTTCGTCGTGGATGATCTGGTAGGCCGCTTCGCACGGCATCCCTTCCGCGGGGATCTCGTGTTTGGGGACGTCCCGGGAAAAGTACCGCTCTGCGTAAGTGCTGGCAAGCGGCGCCGCAGAATCCCTGATTTCCGGTTTGACCTTTTTTGATAGCATGCTTACCTCCCAGACGTGTCAGCATTGACTCAGGGCCTCTTGCTCACGAACAGGGCAGTCAACGCCCCCAGTAGGGCGACCAGCGCCGCCAGCTCGAATGTGGTGTTGATGGCGTCGGAAATCCAGGTTTTCAGGTTGCCGGCAAGAGCCGCAGGGAGACTCCTGTCGAGGCTGGAAGGAACGCCGATGAGGGCGCCCCTGTTCACCAGGGAAAGCACCTGTTGTTTGATTTCGGCGGGGACCTGGGGTTGACCTTCCAATCCACTGGTAATATTGCTAACCAGGCGGTTCTGCAGCAGGGCGCCGAGGACCGCGATTCCCAGTACGTTGCCGAGCCGCCGGAAAGTGGAAAGGATCCCGGAAGCGGTGCCGAACCGGTCAGGAGGTGACGTGGCCATGACAACGGTAGTGACGGGCGCGATGGAAAACCCGATGCCGGCTCCGATAAGAAGAAACGGCGGGATGAGGGAAGCGATGCCCGTTTGCGGATTGAGGCCTTTGAGCGACAGGTTTAACCCTGACATCCAGGCGGCGCCGAAGGAAACTGCCAGCATCCCTCCCATGATCAGCCGGCGGCCGCCCAGGCGGCTGACGAGACGGCCGGAGAGTGGCGCCATCGCCATGTTGGCCCCCGCCATCGGCATCAGGGTCAGCCCCGCCTTGAGGGGCGTAAAACCAAGCACGTCCTGCAGGAAGACGGGCATGATGAAAAAAACGGCCATCATGACGAAGGTGAGCAGCATGCCGGTCACGTTTGCCGACCAGAAGTTGCGGATGCGGAAAAGACCCAGGTCGATGAGGGGCTGCAGCGTTCTCCATTCCCTCAGGATAAAAGCCGGCATCGTCAACGCGAACAGGGCAAAAAGCCCCATGACGATCCTTGAGGACCAGCCGTACCGCTGCCCCTCGATGAGGGCGAAAACGAGCGAGAACATCGAAACGGTAATCAGGACTACCCCCGCCAGATCGAGCGATTTGACCGCCTCCGGATTGCGCGATTCCGGCACTATCCTGAGGGCGAAGAAAATGACGGCGATCCCGATGGGAACGTTGATGAAGAAGATCCAGTGCCACGAACCCGATTCCACGATGGCCCCGCCGAGACCGGGACCCACCGCCGTTGCCAGCCCCGATATGCCGCCCCAGATTCCCAGCGCCGTTCCCCGCTGTTCCGGTGGGAAGACCTCGGCCACCAGGGAAAGCGACGAAGGCATGATCGCCCCGGCGCCCAATCCCTGCAGCACCCGGAACGCGATCAGCCAGTTTATGGTTGAGGAGAGGCCGCAGGCGAGGGAGAAGAGGGTGAAGTCGGCCAGTCCCGCCAGGAGCATGAGGCGGCGTCCGTAGATGTCCCCAAACCGCCCCAGAGTGATCATCGTGGCGGCAAACGACATAATGTAGGCGTCGACTACCCATTCGGCGCTGAGCAGGCCGGTGTTGAAACCGGTCATGATGCTGGGGATGGCGATGTTGACGATCGTGGAGTCCAGCAGGATCATGAAGAGGCCCATCACCAAGACAACCAGGATGAGCCAGGGGCTGGCGCGTAGAGCCGGCCTCACCCAGGGGCTCACGGAAAGAGGCGGCCGTTTGCCCTTCTGCCAGGCGGCAGCGGCTGGCATTTCGCGGTCCCCCTTCCGCGAGGCCGCTAATCTGGTTGATAACAACTGCTAACCGTGTTGGCTGAGGCTGAGGATGTTCCCCTCGGTGTCCTTGAACCAGGCTTCTTTCCCGCTGTCGTGGCTGGCGATGCCATTGACCGTCCTGATGCCCATCTCGGGGATGTCGGGCATGATCTTTTTTGCGTCCTGTGCCAGCATTTCTGCTCCTTTCCCCGGATTGTACAGGTGCATTCCCGGCCGGAAGGAATGCCAAACCGGGAAGGCAGACAGGCCCCAGGGACGCCCGGAACTGCGTACGCCGGCCCGGCGGGCCGCTGGCATTGTGGTCCGCGCCGCGCCGATGGAGCGCCGGCCCAAGAGAAGGCACCGCTGGCATTGTGGCCGCCGCGTCTTTGCGCCGGCTTTAGGCGCCCGGAGCAGCCGTGCCGTCTGAACCCTGCCGGTCCACGAACCCCTGATAGACGATGCCGGTGGCGGACGAAGTGCCGGCGACCTGGGCAAGGTACGTCTCGCCGAGGCGCTCGATATGCTGCCGCACGCTGTCGAAGTAATTGAAATGCACCTGCTCGTCGTCGATGATCGCCTCCAGCAACTTGACGCTGGTACTGTCACCATTCTCGCGACATGTCAACAGAAACCGGTTATAGGCTTCGATGGCGCCGTCTTCGAGACCGGTATCCGTGGTGAAGATAAACTTGGCCTCCCCGTCTTTCTCCGGCGTGCCGGCCATCTCAGCGGTCGGCTCCCCTCCCAGTTCCTTGATCCGCTCCGCGAACATCTCCGCGTGGCGCATCTCGTCGATGGCGATCAGTTTCATCTTCGCAGCCAGGTCGCCATAGTCCATATTGTCCAGATTGTAATGGTGGTTCATGTACTGGACGATGGCCTGCAGCTCCATGGCGCGGGCTGCGTTCAGGGCGTCCAGCACTTTTTTCCGGCTCTGTTCCCTCGTGGTTTTTGCCATGTCGGTTCTCCTTGTCTGGTGATGGCTTGCAGCAACTTGACACGCGCAGGCCAATTTTCGCCGCCTGGCGCCATGATGCTATTTAGTAACTATCTCAAAAGGCATATTCTGCTGCGGCCGGCTGCAAAGGCCATGGGCTGCGTCCTTGCCCATGACCTTTTCGCTCGCCCTCGCTACGAAGATCCTTTTGAGATAGTTACTTATAACCCATCGGGCCCGTCACGAAACAGCCGGCATAATATCTCCGATTCGGGGAAAACAGATGGAAAGGAACAAACGGAAAGGAGTTGTCATGGAAGCCAGCACGAGGCAAAAGGGAATGTTCAGCTGGAACGAGCTCATGGCCAAGGATGTGGAAGCCGCCACCGGGTTCTATACCCGGTTGTTTGGATGGACGTCGGAGTTCATGCCGGCGCCTGAAGGCGGCGGCGATTACACCGTTTTCAAGGTCAATGACACGCAGGTGGCTGGCATGATGCGGTTGCCGGCCGAGGCCGAGCAGGCCGGGGCGCGCCCCTACTGGGGAGCCTACGTCACCGTCGATGATGTCGAGGCGACCGCCCGGAAAGCCCAGGAACTGGGCGCGAACATCCTCGTCCCGCCCATGGAAGTGGCAAACGTGGGCACGTTCTGCACAATCCAGGATCCACAAGGCGCGATTATCTCGTTCATCCAGTATTCATAGAACGGACATTGGAACGGACATTCGGGCGGGCCGGTATGGCTTGATTTCCAGGTATCACTGCTGCAAGTAGGCGTGCGAAACAAAATCATGTTAGTATCATTTCAGCGTGGATTACCAGTTATTTCATCTGATCAATCAGCTTGCCGGGCATTCCAGCATGCTGGACAGTATCATGAGGACCATCGCCAATTATGGTCCTGTGGTCTTCATCCTGCCGCTGGCCTATGTCTGGTTCAGAAACGGGGTGGAGGGCAAGAAGGCTGCTTTGCTGGCGCTGGCCAGCATGGGCATCGCGCTCCTGATCGGCCAGGTGATCGGCCACATCTACTTCCGGCCGCGGCCGTTTACCTCCCATGAGGTGAACCTGCTGGTCGGCCGTTCCCCGGACGCCTCGTTCCCCTCAGACCACGCCACCTTCTCGTTTGCAATCGCCTGGGTGCTCTGGTTCCAGGACCGGCGCGTGGGCTGGGTCTCGCTGGCGCTGGGGGTCATCATCGCCTTTTCCCGGGTGTTCGTGGGCACTCACTACCCGCTTGATGTCTTCGGAGGCGCGATGCTGGGCCTGGCCACCGGTTTGCTGGTGTGGAAGTCGCGGAAGCTGCTGGATCCGGTCACTTCCCTCCTGGTTGCCGTCGCCGCCAAGCTGCACCTTTGACGAGCCCCCGGGACCGCCCGGCCGGCTCTGGCGGCCTTGACCACAAGGTTCTTACGCTTCCTCAACTGCTCCCTGATATGTAAGAATTACCTCGCGCGGCTGAATCAGCCGCCGGGGTGCTGGCCCCGCGGCAGCGGGCCGCGCCGTAGCAGACCGGCAACCCGTTCTAAAAGGAAGCAGGCATGGCCCCCAGAAGACACCGTCCGCCCCAGAAGGCTTATGAGAACCGCGAGTTTCTCCACCATGCAGCGGCGCGGCCGCTCCGGATCCTCTCCGAGTACCTGGAGCCCCAAAGCCGGCTCGATCATTACCGGATTGTCGACACGATTGTGTTCATGGGCTCGGCCCGCCCAGTGCCGCTCAAGCAGGCCGAGCGCGAGCTGAAGGCCGCCCGGGGGGAAGCGGCGGTGGCCCGCGCCGAGCAGCATTTACGGATGTCCGGTTATTACGAGGCCGCCAGTGAGCTGGCTGAGCGGCTGACGGCCTGGTCGAAGGGGCTCAACGATGAGGAGCGCCGCTATGTCGTCTGCACCGGCGGCGGACCGGGGATCATGGAGGCCGCCAACCGGGGGGCCTCGAAAGCCCGCGGCATGAACGTCGGCATGACAATATCCATCCCCAACGAGCAGACCCACAACCCGTACGTCACCCGGGAACTGGGTTTCCATTTCCATTACTTCTTCATGCGGAAGTTCTGGCTCGCCTATCTGGCCAAGGCCGTCATATTCTTCCCAGGCGGCTTTGGCACCCTGGACGAGATGTTTGAGCTGCTCACCCTGCTGAAAACCAGGAAGATCACCAAGCATCTGCCGGTGGTGCTGTTCGGGTCCGGGTTCTGGGCCGAAGTGGTCAACTTCGAGGCGCTGACGAGGTACGGGACCATTGATCCGCAGGACCTCGAGTACTTCCTCACCACCGATTCGGTGGACGAGGCCTTTACCTACATCACTGAACAGTTGTCAGCTTACACGCAGGCGGAAAAGGGCGCCACGCTCTAGCCGCCTTTGAGCCGAGGAGGTCAGGATGAAGAAGTCATTGGGGGCCAGGACGATCGCCTTCCCCACCCCCGCCTGGGCGGTGGCGACCTATGACAGCGACGGGAAGGCCAACGCCATGGTGGTCGCCTGGGGCGGTATCTGCTGCTCAAAGCCCCCGTGCGTGGCCGTGTCGATCCGCAAGGCGACCCACACATACGGGAGCATTTCCCAGCGGCAGGCCTTCACCGTCAATATCGCTTCGGCCAGCCAGGTAGCGGCGCTGGACTTCTTCGGCATCCACTCCGGCAGAAAGATCGACAAGTTCGCAGCCACCGGGCTGACGCCGGTCAGAAGCCAACTGGTGGACGCGCCGCTGATCGAGGAGTTTCCCATGTCGCTGGAGTGCCGGGTGCTCCACACGCTCGAGATCGGCCTGCACACGCAGTTTGTCGGCGAGATACTCGACGTGAAGGTGGACGAGTCGGCCCTGCGAGAGGGCGGCCTGGATGTTGCCGCCTTGGCGCCGTTCACATATGCCCCGGAAGTGCGGGAATACCGCGCCATCGGCGAGAGCCTGGGCAAGGCTTTTTCCATCGGCAGGGAGATCGGGGAAGAATAGCTTCGGGGCATGGGCCAGGCGGAATGCGAATTCAAGGCCGCATCAAGGGAGGAACCGGCCCGGGAACGCGAAAACGGCGCTAGCCGGGCGCCGTTTTCTCATATATGAAAAGGATGAAGGGTATCTTGTCCTTCGTTAAAAACATTGTGCCACACGGAGATGAATTTCAGGTGAATATAATGTTATGCAAGGTTAAGGCGGCTTGGGACAAGGATTTTGAGTTGATGGAACTGGAAGACGAGCTGGCGGAGCTGACCTCGGCGGGCCAGGCGAAGAAGGATTGAGGGAACTTTGACGGGAGACGGGATGCCCAAATGGCTCGCGTGGGCGCGCGAGATCCAGTCGCTGTGCCAGACGGGCCTGGCGTTCAGCAGCAGCAACTACGAAACTGAGCGCTACCGGCGGCTCATCGAGATCGCCGCTGAGATGGTGGCGGCCCATACGGAAATGCCGGCAGCGGAACTGGTCCGGAACTTCTCGGCCCAGCCGGGTTACGCCACCGCCAAGATCGACGTGCGCGGTGCCGTGGTGCGCGATGGCCGCATCCTGCTGGTCCAGGAACGGCGGGACCGGTGCTGGTGCATGCCCGGCGGCTGGGCCGACGTGGGGGACATCCCTTCGGAAATGGTGGCTCGGGAGGTGTGGGAGGAGAGCGGCTTTAAGGTCGAGCCGCGCAAGGTGGTGGCTGTATATGACGCCAACCGGGGCGGGCGGCCGCTGGAATTCTACCACGCTTTCAAGATCATCTTCCTGTGCGAGGTCACCGGCGGCGCCGCACGGCCGAGCGATGAGACCATGGCCGCCGACTTCTTCGATTTTGATGATTTGCCCGAACTGTCGTGGCAGCGGACCAATGAGAAGCACCTGGCCGAGGTGCGGGCTCACCTCGAGGACGGGCAGCGGCCGGCTGCCTTCGACTGACGGGGCCCGCCCCTTTCCAGCGGGGAGCATTCGCCGCGAATATCCGGACGCGGTCCCCTAAGCGGGATTGATGACGCCTTTTTCGCTCAGGTCGATGAAGATGTCCACGATGCGCGGGTCCAGCTGGGTTCCGGCGGACCGTTTCAGCTCCTGCAAGGCTTCCTCGCGAGTGCGGGCATCCTTGTAGGGGCGCCGGTCGACAATGGCTGAGTAAGTATCGACCACCGTAAGGATGCGCGCCGCGAGCGGAATATCTTCCCCTGCCAGCCCGTCGGGATAGCCGGTGCCGTCGTAGTGCTCATGGTTGTGGCGCACCAGCTTGGCGGCGCCGGCGAGACGGGGCACCGGTTTGAGGATATCCTCGCCGATGGTCACGTGGGTGCGCATCTTTTGCCATTCCTCTTCATTGAGTCTGCCGTGTTTCTGCAGGATGGCGTCGGGGATGCCTATCTTGCCCACATCATGAAGGATGCTTCCATAACGCAGATCTTCCATTTCCTCAAAACCGAGCCCCAGTTCCTGGCCGATCCGGACAGCTGTGTTCGAGACCTGCTCGGCGTGGTTTTTGGTATAGGTGTCTTTCGCCTCCACGGCGTTTGCCAGGCTGAGTACGGTTTGCAGATAGGACTCCTCCAGGTTGGCAAACAGGCGGGCCCGTTCAATGGCGCTGGCGGTCTGGTCGGCGATGCTGACGCACAGGCGCAGTTTCTCCGGCGAGAACGGCTCGCGTGCTTCCCCACGGGCTTCTCCCAGCAGTATCGCTCCCAATGAATCGTCTCCGGTCCTGATGGGCACCAGGCAAAAGGTTTGCACCAGATCAAGCAGGAGGATATCGCGCTCCTGTGAAGACAGATCGGTGAGCTCGCAGCTGCGGGCAACCACCGGCTCACTGCCCTCGATGGCCCGCGTCAGAAATGGACAAAGATCGCGCATGAAGCACAGGCCGACGTGCAGTTCGTGGTCGAGGACGCGCACCGGATGGGCGGCCCGCTCCACGATGACGTCTTCTTCCCGCAGGAAGATGCAGGCAAAAGTGACATGAATGGTATCGACGGCGTTGTGGACTATGATGTCGAGAACGCGGTCTTGTTCGGGTGGTGATTTGGCCAGGTTGCGCGACAGCTCATAGAGCGCGGAAAGCTCGGCCCGCCGCGTCTGCTCTTTCTCATCCAGCTCCTGGTTCTCCCGATTGCCCCGGACCAGCTGGCGGGAAGCGCCCCGCATGATGCCAAGAGCGAGAGGTAGAGGAAACCGGCGCCCAGACCCATACTTATCAGGACAAACAGCCGCATGCCGGAGATCGCCGGCTGCAGGACGTTGAGGTCGTGGTAAACGCCCATCACCCCCACCACGCGGTCAGAGCCATCCAGCCGCACCGGCGCATAGATCTCGAGAACGGCTGCGGAACTGTTCACGCGCAGGCCGGCGATTGCGCCGCTGGAAGTCTCCGTCGAAAGCTTACCGCTGAGCGCCTGGGCCAACCTGCCCGGATCCAGAGTCGTCTGGCCCACTATGTTCCGGTCGCCGCCGTTGGTATAGATCAGGCGCCCTTGCGTATCCCAGAGCTTGACACCCACCACATGTTCATCCACGATGGATTTCTGGATCAGCTCATCAACCTGTGCATATCTTCCCTTGTCCAGCGGTTTGATGAAGTCGGGAAAGTCCATGTTTGTGGTGAGGATGCCCTTGACCTGATCGGCGGCGCTGGTCGCCTCCATGTGCAGGAAATTGTCTTCCTGGCGCCGCTCGAGTCCCCAGGCCACAAACAGGAAAACGCCTGCGGTGATGACGAGCGACAGGATGGAGAACCTTGTCAGTAAGCTGAGCCTGTTTATCATTGTTCGACTCCCGCTGCCACGCTCGCGATCGCGTTTCCGATTGTTGTGAGCCGGTGGGCTGCGTCCAGGACCGGCCCTTGAGTCGTCGGCTTTTCGGCGTTTTCGGGTTCTTGCCGTTAACCTGCGCTCGTAAACCGCATTTTTGTGTCAAACTGGAAAGGTCGGGTCTTTACAGGACTTTCACTTTGTGGATATTGGATTATGTGCGGCAGTTTTCAGCAACCAGGCAGCATCAGGATACTGGAAGAATTCGAGGAAGCGACCGGCGTGCCGGTGACGGTGCTGGAGGGTGGAGAACCGGAGCTTTCCGCGGATGAACGCACCCTGCCGCCGTTCGATGATGTCCTGGTTGTCTACATGGATGAAGGGGGCGCTCTCCGGCTGAGGCCCATGTACTGGCAGCTCGTCCACGACTGGGAGAAGGAATTCAGGTCGAAGTACACCTGTTTCAACACCCGGGCCGAATCGCTGGACAAGCCGCACAACGAGGCCCTGCTGAGACGCCGCCGCTGTCTCCTGCCGGTGGTGAGTTTTTTCGAGAACCGCCAGGAGGAGGGGCGGGCGGTCAAGCCGCGGCAGGTATACGAGCTCTCGCTCGGGGGGCGGCGCCTCATGGGGTTGGGCGGCATCTGCTCCGTCTGGACCAACCCCGCCGACGAAAACGACTGCCGTTACAGCTGCAGCATCATCACCACGGAGCCCAACCCTGTGGTGGGGCAGGTGCACAACCGCATGCCCTTCAAGGGCCTTCAGGTTGTCGTTGCGAAAGTCGGAGATAGTGCGAAAGTCCGGTTGCTGGTTGGCGGCCAGGTAGCGGAAGGAGATGTCGTTTTCCAGCGCCTGGGCCAGCTTTCTTGAACTGGTCAGACCCAGGCAGTAGCCGTAGAGAAGCACCTTTACCATCATCAGGGGGTGGTAGGCGGCTGAACCCCAGCCGTCGGCGCGGTATTTCTGATAGAACTGGCACAGCCTGCCCTCCTGGTCCATCCCGTCCACGACCTCGCAGACAAACCTTGCCAGGGAGCCCTCCGGCACCCATTCCTTTACCGACGGGGGCACCAGATACATCTGCTCTTGGTCGTACGGCAGAAAGTTGTAGCCCATGACAGACTCCAGAAAGTGGTTGTTAGGGGCTATTATATATGGTTAGATGGGGAAAATCAGGTTTGTCGGACAGGCACTAAAACCCCTGCAAATAAATAGTATGGTGTCCCCGAGTTTCCCTCTTCGACGGCGCGTCCACAAGGCGCGCCTTTGCTCACCTGGACAAACCTGCGCGACAGTCAAGGCTCCCGGCGGATAAACCGCTTGCGGATCGCTCCGCTTTCCGGTGCCGCCGGACAACGATGCCTTCCCAATTTTGTCCAAAGGGACAGCGTTTCCGGGGGCCCGCCCGGCTAACATTCAGGCAGGCTGTGAGCCGGCAGGAAGAATGACCGGTCGCCTGTTGGCTAACGGCTGTTGTCAGTTACCTGGGAAAGGAGTCATCATCAAAAAATATATGAAGATATTCATGGTCTTGCTGCTGGTGCTGGTTTTCCTGTCACTGGGGAGCGCCGCGGCGCAGGCCCAGACGGCTGCACCCGCAGACAACGCGCCGGCAGTGACAACCGACCCCAACGGCAGCGCCACCGGCAGCGCCTCGGATCTCTCACCCTCGGCGCAGGGCAGCAACCTGACGCTGCAGAGCCTGGCCGACGAGGTCGGCCACAACAAGATCGCCACCAGCTTCATCTGGCTTATGGTCGGCTTCGCGCTGGTTTTCTTCATGCAGTCCGGCTTCGCACTGCTGGAGACCGGCTTCACGCGGGCCAAGAACGCCGTGCACACGATGTCGATGAACATCGTCGTCTTCTTCATCGGCGTGGTCGGCTTCTATCTTGTTGGCTTTCCGCTGATGTTTGGTGGAGTGGGTCATCTGGCCACGCTGGGCGGCATCAGCAACCTCGACGGCATGTTCGAAATCGCCAAGGGCTGGGGCATCATCGGTTACAAGGGTTTTGGCGGCGCCGGCCTTTATGACGTTGGCATCCTGGCCTTCTTCCTTTTCCAGCTGGTGTTTATGGACACAGCGGCGACCATCCCCACCGGGGCGATGGCCGAACGCTGGAAGTTCTCGTCGTTTGTCGTCTTCGGCTTCTTCATGTCGATGTTCCTCTACCCGCTGTTCGGCAACTGGGTTTGGGGCGGCGGCTGGCTGTCGCAACTGGGCGCCAACCTCGGCCTGGGCAACGGCTACCTGGACTTCGCCGGCTCCACCGTGGTGCACGCCATGGGCGGCTTCACGGCGCTGGCCGGCGCCATGGTGCTCGGTCCGCGCATCGGCAAGTTCAATAAGGACGGCAGCCCCAACGCCATCCCGGGGCACCACATCCCCATGGCGGTGCTGGGCACGCTCTTCCTCGCCTTCGGCTGGATTGGCTTCAACGGCGCCAGCACCCTGGCTGGCGGCGATTTCCGCCTGGCGGTGATCATTACCAACACCTTCCTGGCGGCTGCCACCGGCGGTCTGACCTCGATGTTCATCATGTGGAAGCTGTACGGCAAGCCTGACATCTCGATGACAGCCAACGGAGCCCTCGCCGGCCTGGTCGCCATCACGGCGCCGTGCGCCTTTGTGGCGCCCTGGGCGGCGCTGCTGATCGGCATAGTCGCCGGCGCGCTGGTGATCGGGGGCGTCTTCTTCGTCGAGCGCGTACTCAAGGTGGATGACCCGGTGGGCGCCGTGGCGGTGCACGGCTTCAACGGCCTCTGGGGCGTGCTGGCGCTGGGCATCTTTGCCGATGGCACATATGGCGCCGGTGTCAATGGCGTCACCGGCACGGTCAAGGGCCTGCTCTTTGGTGGCGGCGGCCAGTTCGCCGCCCAGGCGATCGGCGCCGTCACGGTGGTCGCAGTGGCGATGGGTCTCGGCTACGCCTTTTTCAAGGTTATGGACCTGTTGTTCGGCCTGCGCGTCACCGCCGAGGAAGAGATCGAGGGGCTCGACCTGCCGCAGATGGGCACGCTGGCCTATCCCGACTTCTCCGGTTCGGCTCCCGACTGGGTGACGCCGCATCCTTCAGGCCTGGGCGCGCCTCCAGGCAAAGTGGCGCCGTC
>JAJYIN010000028.1 GCA_021790075.1 Actinomycetes bacterium
CCGCCGGGAATCAGCAGCGCGTCAAAGTCCTCTTCCCTGACCTCGCCGATTAGCGCGTCCACAGGGACTACCGCGCCCCGCTTGCCCTTGACCCCGCGCCTGTCGTCCTCGGACAGGCCTATGAGGGTAACGCTGACTCCGGCATTGCGCAAGGTGTCTACAGGCTGCAGGAGTTCCGAGTCTTCGAAACCGGGGCCGACCAGGACGGCCACTTTCTTGTCGGCTAAACTCATGGCTCCTCCTTTGAAGTGATACTAAATGAATGTAGCCGCACACCCCCGAAATTAAACAGAGAATCACTTTCGTGAGGGCGCACGCGATGGCCACGGCGGCCCGAGAAAAAAATCAGACCCTCCCCGGAGTGAAATACAACCAAAGGTGGATTTAATTCTCAGTCATATTTGCTAGGTTGCTCCTGCCTGGCTGCCTGGTTGTCAAACAACGGGGAAGGAGGATGGTTCCGAAGGGAGAGGGGCTAGTGGCGATGGAAACTGGATTGTGAAAGCGAGGAGCGATGTGGAAGCGGATGAGTGGATGGCGTGCTGGCCATCGTTGGGCTGGGCAATGGCAGGTGAAAACAGGAAGGGCCGGTTCCAGGGGAGGCGGCGCCGTCCGGAGGGCCGGGGTTTGCGGCGCCTTGCGCATGGAAGAAGCTTATGGCGCCTTGCGGATGAAAGAGGCTGGCGGCGCATTATGCATATCGGAGGGTGATGGCGCCTGCCGGTCGGCATCCAGAGTTATGTGTAATAGTAAACTAAGGCTAAAGCTTATCCTTACTGTTACGGCTCTGACAACGTTAATTTGCTGGTACTTTCCAGGTGAATCCCGGGCAGACGCCGCTCTTCCCTGGAATGTTATCGAGACGAATGTGTATTCGGGGCCTGGAGACCAGGTTTCTCCGGCGATGGAAGACGCTTCGGTGGTTTTTCAGGACAGGACGGTTCCGGGGCAGGAACGGCTGCTGAGGAAGGAACTGGCGGGAGGGGCAGCGGTTGAGGTGCTGGCTGATACAGGCTTTCTGGCTGGCCCGGCCGCCGGCGGGGGCTATCTCGCGTGGCAGAACTCGTCGTCGGAGGCTTGCGAGCGGCCGTTCGCCGCAGGGGAGGACCACTGCCTGGCGGTTTCTCCAGCTCAGATGCTGGCCGTCTCCGGAGGTAAAGCCGTAATCAGCGAGAAAGGCAACAGCACCATCCGGTTGATTGACTTCGAGGTAGGGCGGAGCCGTATGCTCGACAGTTACGCCACTCCGGGAATGCGATACGACCCTGACATCGACGGCAACAACGTCGTGTGGGTGAAGGAGCGCGGCTATGCCGGCAAGTACCATGAGCCGGTCATTGTAGCGTATGACCTGGGCACGGACACGAGCAGTTACCTCACCGGGCTGGGCGGCGGCCAGTCGTCCACGGGCGGCAGCAAATACCAGCGCCGCCACCCCGACATTAGCAACGGCAGGGTAGTATATCAACAGAAACTCAACGAGTCCGGGGAGCAGTGGGACATCTATCTTGCCGATCCTCCGGGCTTCGGCACACCGCTCGTCGAAGCGCCTGGCGACCAGGTCAATCCTTCACTGGATGGAAACCTGGTCGTTTACCAGGACAACCGTAACGGGCATGTTGACGGGACGGGCGCCTGGGTAGAAGAGTGGGATATCTATGTCAAGGATCTGGCAAGCGGTGTAGAGCAGCCTGTCTGTACCGTGCCTGGGGATCAGATCAATCCGGTCATCAAGGGCAATACGGTTGTCTGGGAGGACAACCGGGGCGGCGACTGGGATATTTACGCAGCCACCATCAAGGCGGATCCCTCGGCCGAGCCCAGGCTGATCCTAACCCTGGACTCCGTGTTCTGGGGAAGCTATGCAGACTATCTGGACGGGCTGCTCAGCGTCAGGTACGGCATTGGCAATGCGGGTAGCGGCGCGGCTCTGGAAGCGGAGATCGGCCGGGTCACCGTCAGTCCCTCAGAGGTGACCGTTGACAGTCTGCCGCAGCCGGCAGCGCTAATCGGGCCCGGTCAGACTGCCGGCATGGAAGTGCGATACCGCGTTCCCCGGCAGGTACGCTTTTTCAGGACGTCGCTTTTCGGCCATTGCCATGACGAGGCCGGCACCGAGTTGTGGTTCCCCTTCGCTCCACCGGGCGATTGATGAATTGACCAAGTAGACACCCGGCCGGCGGCCGCGGCCGCCGGCCTCCCCTTTTTACTCGAGCAGCACTCTGTTACAGTCCTGAAAAGGTTCAAAGGCTCCTGTCCCGACCGTGGATGAACGGCGGGATCAGGCGGACTGAATCCCATTGCTGCCGCTCAGGGACAACATACCGACCGACAGGTTCCCCCTGGTCACGGTATCGTTGATATTCATCAACGTTGCCGTGTTCTTATATGAGCTCACTTTAGGGCAGGCGCAGCTGAACCAGTTTTTCTACGAGTACGGGATGACCCCATATGAGGTCGTCCATGGGATTTCACTGCACCCCCGGGGCAGCCTGCCGGTCTTCGCGACGCTGATCACCTCCATGTTTGTGCACAGCGGGTGGCTGCATATCGGCGGCAACATGCTGTTCCTGTGGATTTTCGGCAACAATGTGGAGGATTCCATGGGGCGGGGGCGGTTCATCGCCTTCTTCTTCATGTGCGGCCTGGTGGCCGGTTTTGCCCAGATCGTGGTCAGCCCGGAGTCGTCGGTTCCCAACATCGGCGCCAGCGGCGCCATCGCCGGGGTCCTGGGCGGTTACCTGCTGCTATTCCCCCGGGCCCGCGTGCTCACGCTCATCCTTCCCATTTTTCTGTTTGAGCTTCCGGCGGTAGTGGTCCTGGTCTACTGGATTTTCATCCAGGTGTTCTCAGGCGCGTTAAACCTGACCGCCGGCCAGGCCGGCGGCGGCGGCGTTGCCTATTTCGCTCACATCGGCGGGTTTCTCACAGGGCTGGTCACGATCAAATTGTTTACTTATGGAAAGTACGCGGTTCACATCAAAAGGAGGCACATGTAGGACGGCTTGCAAAGCCTTCCAAAGGCAATTAAAATCCCTTTATTTGGTGGGATTTTATCGCAACGGAACTCCCGGCAGCATGCCTGTCCTTACTTGCGGGTCGTTTCGGCCGTGTGATATAATTCCCCTAAACTGCGAGGTACCTATCGGAGTGGGTTTGTAACCCACTTTTTATTTGCTTCCTGCAGTGGACAGAGACGCGATAATTGCGGACGTGGAGCAGACGCTCGCGGCTGATATGCCGGACGTCGAAGTCGTTGACGTAGAGGTCGGCGGGGCCGGTGGCAACCGCATTTTGCGGGTGTTCATCGACCATCCCGAGGGCGTCAACCATGATTTATGCATGCGGGTGACCGGCCTGCTGAGCCGCTACCTGCAAGACCATGCGGTCGAGGTTTCCTCGCCGGGTCTGGAAAGGCGGCTGCGCAAGCCAGAGCACTTTCAGGCAGCCGCGGGAAAAAAGATCAATGTCAGAACTTTTGGTCCGGTGGAAGGAAGCCGAAACTTCACCGGTTTTTTAATCTCGGCAAACGGCCGGGAGATTATCCTGGACGAGGAGGGGCGCAGAATCACAATCCCTCTTGACCAGGTTGCCCGGGCGCGTACGGTTTTTGAATTCGGCCAACAGGGCTTGCCCAAGAGCCGCCAAACGAAAAAGAAGCGGCGTTAGGAAAGACGGCCGGCCAGCCAGATTGATTAAAGGAGTCGAAGTGAGTAGGGATATTGTAGAAGCCTTGAGGCTTCTGGAAGAAGAGAAGGGAATCAGCTTTCAGGTCCTCCTGACGGCGCTCGAGGATGCCCTTCTGTCGGCCTACAAGAAGACTCCGGGGGCAGTGGAACACGCCAAGGTGGAGATCGACCCGGACGATGGCCAGATCAGGATCTTCGAGTTGATCTTGCCCGAGCGGCCCACCGCCGCCGGGGAAGAGGTCACAGAGGGCGAGGCCGCTGCTGAAGCCGGGGCCGTTGCTGAAACCGGCGAAGCCGAAGAGGCTGAGGCCGTCGAAGCCGGAGCTGAGGCAGCCGCCGGAGAAGCCGCTCCGGAGCCGGTCCAGGAGGAAGAGGAATTCGATCTTTCCATGTACGACGAGAGTGAGATCGAGAAGGTCCCGGTGGAGACGCCGGAGGACTTCGGCCGCATTGCCGCGCAAACGGCCAAGCAGGTCATCTTCCAGCGCATCCGTGAAGCCGAGCGGGACATGATGTATGACGAGTATGCCGGCCGCAAGGGCGAGATCGTCACCGGCATCGTCCAGCAGAGCGACCAGCGTTATACCCTGGTCGACCTGGGTAAAGTTGAGGCATTGCTGCCTGAGAGCGAGCAGGTCGATCACGAGCGGTACGACCACGGCTCCAGGATCAAGGCGGTAATCGTCGATGTCCGCGAACATACGAAAGGGCCGCAGGTTATCGTGTCGCGCCGGAGTGATGAACTGATTCGCAAGCTTTTCGAGCTGGAAGTGCCCGAGGTCGCCGACGGCCTGGTGGTAATCCGGAACGTCGCCCGTGAGCCGGGCTACCGTTCCAAGATCGCCGTGGAGTCGAAGGAGGAGGGCATCGATCCCGTCGGCGCCTGCGTCGGTCCGCGGGGTTCCCGCGTGCGCATGGTGGTCAGCGAGCTTAGAGGCGAGAAGATCGATATCATCCCCTACAATGACGAACCGGCGCGTTTCGTGGCCAAGGCCCTCAGCCCCGCGCAGGTGCGGGAGGTCCTCGTTGACGATGAGGAAAAAGCTGCTACCGTCGTGGTTCCGGATGACCAGCTGTCACTGGCTATCGGCAAGGAGGGCCAGAACGCCCGCTTGGCCAACAAGCTGACCGGCTGGCGCATCGACATCAAGAGTGAAAGCCAGATGGCGGAGGAAGAGGAATCGCTGGCCTTCTCCGACGAGGAAGTAGAGGAACTGGCGGGCCGCTGCTGCGCCGTCACCAAGGGCGGAAAGCGCTGTCCGAACGCCGCTCTGCCGGGCAGCCGCTATTGCGGCATCCCTTCCCATCAGAAGCAGGAGGAAGAAGGGGCCGGAGCAGAAGCCGAGGCAGCCGGGGAAACAGACGCTGAGGAATCAGCGGCGCCGGAGGCGGCAGAATCAGAGACGGCATCCGGTCCGGAAGCAGCGGCAGCTGAGCCGGCCGTCACAGATGAGGCGGCAGCCGCGGAGCCGGTTGCCGGGAGCGCCGAAGAGGGCTCCGGATCCTGACTTTGGCCCGCCGGGGCCACGTACCTTTCCGCCTGTGCGCGGGCTGCGGCCGCCGGGTTGCCAAACGGGAACTGGTCCGCTTTACTGTGCAGGGTGACGGCCGCGAGGTAGTCCTCGACCGGGAGGGCGCCCGGGCCGGGCGCGGGGCGTATCTTTGCGCCAGCTTTAGTTGTTTCGAGCAGGCCCTGAAAAAGAAATCCCTGCTCAGGAGGTTAAGAGCCGCTGCTGTGACCCCCGATTTGAAGGAAGACTTCATGCGCCTGCTTGAAAACGCAGGCAAGAAAGAATAAACAAAGACAATGGCCAAGAAACGAGTATACGAAATAGCCAAGGAACACAACCTGACCAGCGCCCAGGTGGTCAAGAAGCTTCAGGCTGCCGGCATCGAGGTCAGCGGCAGCCTGGCCAGCGTGGAAGAGAACGAGGCCAGGAAAGCGCTGGCTCCCAAGAAGGTGCGCAAGGCGCCGGTGAAACCGGCGGCCGCATCGGCCACTGCCGGCAAGCGCCGCCGGGTCATCATTGACCCGAGCGCCGCCAAGCGGCGGAGCTTCGTACCTTCCGGCCGCCATCAGCGGGTCCGGCACAAGAACAGCAAACGGGAACAGGCCACGGCGGTTGCTGAGCGCCATATGAAGGAGGCGCCGTCGCCGGATACGGTCGTCAAGGTTAATTCCGGCGCCACCGTCAAGGAGCTTTCGGGGCTGCTGGGCGCCTCCACTGCGGACATCATGAAACGGCTGATGAGTTACGGCGAGATGGCCACCATCACCCAGTCCCTGAGCGACGAGGCTATCAGCACCCTGGCGGACGACATGGACCGCAAGGTCGAGATTGTCCACGCCCGGGAGGAGGAGGAAGAGCTCAAATTCGAGGACAGGCCTGAAGACCTGGTGCCCCGGGCGCCCGTGGTCACCATCATGGGCCATGTCGACCACGGCAAGACGTCCCTGCTGGACGCTATCCGCGAGACCGAAGTCACTGCTACCGAAGTGGGCGGCATCACCCAGCACATCGGCGCCTACCAGGTGGAGCACAGCGGCAAGAAGATCACCTTCCTGGACACTCCCGGCCACGAGGCTTTCACCGCCATGCGCGCCCGCGGCGCCAAGGTGACCGACGTAGCCGTGCTGGTGGTGGCCGCTGATGACGGCGTCATGCCGCAGACGGTGGAGGCAATCGACCATTCCAAGGCGGCGGGCGTTCCGGTCGTGGTCGCCGTGAACAAGATCGACAAGCCCGAGGCCAATCCTGACCGGGTGCGCCAGGAGCTTTCCGAGCGCGCCATTATCCCGGAGGAGTGGGGCGGCGATACCGTTTTCGTTGATGTCAGCGCCAAGAAGCGCATCGGCCTCGAGTCCCTCATGGAGATGATCCTGCTGGTGGCCGAGGTGCAGGAGCTCAAGGCCAATCCCAACGCCCGCGCCAGCGGCGTGGTGATCGAGTCCAAACTCGACCCCGGCCGCGGCGTGGTGGCGACCGTCCTCATCGAGCGGGGCACCATGCACGTTGGGGACGCCATCGTCGCCGGTCCGGCGGCAGGCAAGGTGAAGGCGATGAATGATTTCCGCGGCCGGCCCCTCAAGGAGGCAGGCCCCTCGGCGCCGGTGGAGATCCTCGGTTTCGATTCCATTCCGCAGGCAGGCGAGCTCTGCCGCGTCGTGGAGGACGAACGCCGGGCCCGGGTGCTGGCGACCCGGCGTTCCGACCGGCTCAAGGCCGAGCTGCTGGCCAAGAAGGGCCGCGGCCTTACGCTCGATGACGTTTTCGCCAAGATCAAGGAAGGCGAGGTCAAGGACCTCAACCTGATCATCAAGGCGGACGTCGCCGGCTCGGTGGAGGCGCTCGTGGACGCGCTGGGCCAGGTCAAACACGAGGAAGTAAAGATAAACATAATCCATACCGGAGTGGGCGGCATCAACGAGTCCGACGTCATGCTGGCGGCCGCTTCCCAGGCGATCGTCATCGGTTTCAACGTAAGGCCAAACGCCGCCGCCAAGACAGTGGCCGACATGGAAGGCGTCGACGTTCGCACCTACGGCGTCATCTACAAAGTGATAGAAGACGTCAAGTCCGCACTGATCGGCATGCTGGCGCCCACTTACGTGGAGGAAGAGCTGGGCGAAGCCGAGATCAGGGAGGTGTTCAAGGCCTCCAAGCTGGGCAATATCGCCGGTTGCTATGTCACCCGTGGCAAGGTCCCCCGCAACGCCCAGGTGCGGGTGGTGCGGGAAGGCACCGTGGTCTACGACGGCAAACTGGCCTCGCTGCACCGGTTCAAGGAAGACGTCCGCGAAGTGGAGGAAGGTTATGAGTGCGGTATCCTCCTGGAAGACTTCAACGACATTAAGGAAGGCGACGTCCTTGAGTTCTATGAGACGAAAGAAGTCAAGCCGAGCAGCTGACGGTTATGTAGGAGTCCTGGCGGCTGACATCCACTTTCCCGAGAACGGCTCACTCAAGGACAAGCGTCAGTACCTGCGCAGCCTCAAGGCCAGCCTCTCACGTAAGCTGGGCGCCTCCGTGGCCGAAGTCGGCTACCACGACCTCTGGCAGCGCTCCCGTATCATCCTTTCCCTCTGCGCCACTTCGCTCCCGGACACAGAACGCGCCCTGGACATGGGTGTGCGCTACCTCGAGCAGCGGGATTTCCAGCTGATGGACGTCACCCGCGAGATCATCAAGGTGGAGGAATCCTGATGGCCGGTCAGAGGATGCGCCGTGTCAATGAAGCAGTCCGCGAGGTGCTCAGCGAAGCGATCGCTTCCGGCCTCAAGGATCCCCGTATCGGCTTCGTCACCGTGACGTCTGTTGATACTTCTGCCGATTTGAGGTCAGCGAAGGTCTATGTCAGCGTCCTGGGAGACGAGCGGGAGCAGGAAGAGACGCTGCGCGGGCTGGAGCGTTCGCATGGCTACCTGCAATCACTCATCGGCCGCCAGCTGGGGCTGAAGCGCACCCCCCAGCTCACCTTCGTCCGTGATGAGAGCATCGAGCGCGGCCTCCGCATCGAGAAGCTGCTGAAAGAAATTGAATCCGAATAAGCCACCGGCTGACATCCAGGGGAGCGGCAGTCCCACCCCCGGTCACGAATCCGCAGAGCTGCCTGTGTGTGGCGTCGTGCTTGTTGACAAAACTGCCGGTATGAGCTCACATGACGCCGTAGACCTGGTGCGGCGCCTTACCGGCCTGCGCAAGGTCGGTCATGGCGGCACCCTCGATCCCTTCGCCACCGGGCTGCTGCTCATCCTGGTGGGCAAGGCAACCCGCTTTTTCGATCTGCTGGCGCCGCTTAAGAAAACCTACCGGGTAACGGTGAAGTTCGGCGCCCGGTCGACGACCGGGGACGTCGACGGGGAGATCTCGCCGGTGGCCGGCACCGTGACCAGAGCGGGCCTGGAAGCGGCGCTGCCGCGCTTCACAGGTTTGATCCAGCAGAAAGTACCTGCATTTTCAGCTGTTAAACGCGGGGGCGTACCGCTCTACAAACTGGCCCGCCGGGGCCGGCAGGTGGACAGGCCCGTGCGCGAAGTCGAAGTCTGCAGCCTCGACCTTGCCGGTTTTGACGCCGGCGCCCAGCAGGCAGTTCTGGACGTGCGCTGCTCGAAGGGGACTTACATCCGCACCCTTTGCGAGGACATCGGCGCCGCGCTCGGCACCGGCGCTTATGCGGCCCGGCTCCGCCGCACCGCCGTCGGCGAACTCAAGGTGGAGAACGCCGCCACTCCCGAGCAACTGACCGGCCAGCCGCGTCCACAACTGCTCACGGCCGCCAACCCTTCTTTCCTTTCCTGCTGGAGTGCGTTATATTTCCTTCCCGTGAGAGAACTAAGCCCCACAGAGATCCGCGCCGTTAGTTTCGGTCAGCCCATTGCAGGAAGCGAAGAGGGACCGGTGCGGCTGGGGTCGGCCGGCAGGCTCCTGGCGGTTTATGGTCCCGGCGAACGGCAGGGGTTCATCCGGCCCCTGGTGATGGTGGCATGAGGGTTTACCGCAGCCTCGACGAGGTGCCTCCGGATACGCGGGTGGCAGCCATCGGTACTTTTGACGGTGTCCACGCCGGCCACCAGCGCATCATCGGCGATGCGGTCGAGTCGGCCCGCCAGAAAGGCGCCCGCAGCATGGTGATCACCTTCCATCCGCATCCGCTCTCGGTGATCGCGCCGCTCAAGTGTCCTCCCATCCTGACGCCGCTCAACGTCAAGACCGACCTGATCGGCAACCTGGGTGCGGACGAGCTGCTGATCATCCCCTTTACCGAAGAGTTTTCGCGCCTGTCCGCGGCTGAATTCTGTGACATGCTCTTCTCGTCTGCGCTGGGAGCGGTCAAGGTCATCGTGGGCGATAATTTTCATTTCGGCTACAAGGCGTCGGGAGATACTGATTTCCTGAAGAAATACGGGGAAAAAGCCGGCATGGAAGTAGTGGCCGAGCCCCTGGTCACCGCCGGCGGCAAACCCATCTCCTCCACCCGCATCCGTAATCTGCTGCTCGGGGGGCGGCTTGCGGAGGTGCGGGAAATTCTCAGCCGTCCTCCTTCCACTCACGGCAAGGTGGTGCACGGCGACAAGCGCGGCCGCACCCTGGGGGTCCGCACTGCCAACATCGAGGCCCATGTGGAATGCATCTTTCCCGGCCGTGGCGTTTACCTCGCCGACCTGTTCGTGGGCAACCAGCCTTACGCCTGCCTGGTCAATGTTGGCCACAATCCTACGTTTTGCTCAACAGAAGAGGGCGGCGGCCAGAAGATGCGCATCGAGGCGCACATCCTCGATTTTGACCGCAACCTCTACGGCCTCAACGTGCGCATCGATTTCCTCGAACGCTTGCGTGATGAAATGAAGTTTGACAGTGCCGACGCGCTGGTGGCCCAGATCAAGAAAGACATCAACGCCGCCCGCAAGTTCAAGGGGTACGCCGTCTGCCGTCAGGCAAGCTAGAGGCATGTGAAAAGGCCGGGCTGAGCGAAGAGAAGGGGAAGGGGCGGCATTCCTGAAGTCGGCCACGTGTTCGCCTTTTAACAGGCTCTATGGTAAGCTTTGTCCGTACGTTAATTCCCCACATCGGCAGTTAGATGGAAGGAGGTGAAACAGATGGTGTTAAGCAAGGAAAACAAGGACGTGGTTATTGAGAAATTCAGCAGCCACGAAGGTGATACCGGCTCACCGGAGGTTCAGATCGCCTTGTTGACTGAACGAATAAACGGCTTGACCGAACACCTGAAGACCCACAAGAAGGATCACCACTCTCGTCGAGGGTTGTTGAAGATGGTGGGGAAGAGACGGCGGCTACTCACTTACCTGCAGGACAAGGAAGTGAACCGCTACCGCTCACTGGTAAAGGAACTAGGTCTGAGGAAGTAGGCAAGCAGTTGCGTGGCGGCTGCGAGGCCGGCCATCCCGGCCGGGCGGAGACTTCTCATACGGGCTGTAGGTTTGGTTCCATACATCTCCTTCCACTTAACCCGTTAATCTGCTGCTTGCCTGGTAGATATTCCTCACGTCTGGTGTTGACGCTGCCGTACCTGATCCGTTTTGCTCTAGGCCTGAGGCTGAGAGCCTTCCCGGGGCTTTGAGCCTTGAGCCTAGAGCAGGCTGCGGGAGCGTGTTTGCCCGTGGCCGTTTTTTATTGAAGGGGCGCAGCCAGCGCCCGCTAGAAGGAGACAATTTATCTTGAAATTCCAGAAAAGCATTGAAATCGGCGGCAAGACCATTTCGCTGGAGACCGGACGCCTGGCCAACCAGGCGAACGGCGCCGTTGTGGTCCGCTGCGGCGACACCATGGTGCTCGTCACTGCGACCGCCCGCACCGAGCCCAAGGAGGGAATCGATTTCTTCCCCCTCACCGTGGATATCGAAGAGAGAATGTACGCCGCCGGCAAGATTCCCGGCGGTTTTATCAAGAGGGAAGCCCGGCCCAGCGAGAAAGCCATCCTTACGGCCCGCCTCATTGACCGGCCGGTGCGTCCCCGTTTCCCCAGAGGCTTTGCCAACGAGGTACAGCTGATCGCGACCATCCTGTCAACCGACCAGGAGAACGCCTATGACGTGCTGGCGCTGCTGGGCGCGTCGGCGGCGCTGACCCTCTCGGAGGTGCCTTTCCAGGGGCCCATCGCCGCAGTGCGTGTCGGCCGCCTGAACGGCGAGCTCATCCTCAACCCGACGCTGCCCCAGTTGCAGGAGCCGGAGTGTGACCTGGACATGGTCGTGGCCGGCACCGACTCATCCATCCTGATGCTGGAGGCCGGCGGCGCCCAAGTGAGCGAAGACGTGGTCATGGAGGCTGTCAGGATGGCCCAGGAGCCGATCAGCGCGCTCTGCCGGCTGCAGGAAGAGTTCCGCGCCGAGGCCGGCAAGGAGAAATGGCCCTTCGAAGAGCCGAAGGTCGACAAGGACCTCTACGGCAAGATCGAAAGCATGTCGCGCTCCGGTCTGGAGGCAGCCAACCGCAACGCCGACAAGCAGGAGCGCAGCGAGCGCATCGAGAAGATCCGGGACGGCGTCCGCCAGCAGCTGGTTGACGAGGAATCGACTGATGAATTCGTCCGCGATGTCAACGCCTACGTCAAGGCCGTGGAGAAGGACGTGGTCAGGCGCAGCATCGTGCTCGACAAACTCCGTCCGGACGGCCGCGGCGCCGAGGAGGTGCGCGAGATCAGCTGCGAGGTGGGCGTGGCTCCCCGCACCCATGGCTCCGCCCTCTTCACCCGGGGCCAGACCCAGGCGATGACCCTCCTCACCCTGGGCGCCGTCGGCGATTACCAGCGCATCGACGGGCTCGGGCTCGAGGAGAGCAAGCGCTACATCCATCATTACAACTTCCCGCCGTTCTCCGTGGGCGAGACCGGGTTCATGCGCGGTCCCAAGCGCCGCGACATCGGCCACGGCGCCCTGGCGGAGAAGGCGCTCCTGCCCATGATCCCGGATGAGAAGGACTTTCCTTACACCATCCGGCTCGTGAGCGAGATCATGGAGAGCAACGGCTCGTCATCGATGGCCAGCACCTGCGGCTCTTCCCTGGCGCTGATGGACGCGGGCATCAAGATCAAGAACCCGGTGAGCGGCATCGCCATCGGCCTCATCGTGCACAGCACTTGCCGCAGCTGCGGCAACGAGGGCGTCTTCCTGAGCCACTGCCTTGAATGCGGCTCCGGGGACGTGGACCGCAATTACGTGATTCTCACCGATATCGCCGGCATCGAGGACCATCTCGGCGACATGGACTTCAAGGTCGCCGGTTCGCCGGAAGGCGTCACCGCCATCCAGATGGACCTGAAGATCAAGGAAGGCATCACGCCGGAGATCATGTCCGAGGCCCTGCAGCAGGCCAAGCGGGGAAGGGCGTTCGTGCTCGGCAAGATGCTGGAGACCCTGGCGGAACCCCGCGAGGAGCTCTCCGAGTACGCCCCCCGCATCTTCAGCCTCCAGATCAATCCTGACAAGATCGGCGCGCTCATCGGCAAGGGCGGCGAGACCATCCGCGGCCTGGTGGAGGAGTTTGACTGCTCCATCGACGTGGAAGAGGATGGTACCGTCTTCATCACCAGCCCCGGCGGCGCCAGTGCCGAGGGTGTTATCAAGCGCATCACCGAGCTCACCAAGGATATCGAGGTGGGCGACGTCATCGTCGGCAAAGTGGTCAAGACCACCGATTTCGGGGCCTTTGTGGAGCTGAAGCGCGGCGTGGACGGGCTCGTCCACATCTCCAACCTGGCCGAGGGCCGGGTCAAGAGCGTCGAGGACGTGGTCAGGCGCGGCCAGATGGTCGAAGTCGAGGTCATCGAAATCCGCGAGGACCGCGGCAAGCAGCGCATCGGACTCAAGGTGGTTGACCTTAATCCAACAGTATGAGCTAGAAAAGCTGCCGGAGGGCGGGCGGATCATCAGCGAGAAGCTGCCGTCCGTCCGTTCCATTTCTCTGGGTCTCTGGATCGGCGCGGGCTCGCGGTACGAGCAGCCCGGCGAGGGCGGCATCAGTCATTTCATCGAGCATCTGCTCTTCAAGGGCTCCTCCCGTTACAGCGCCGTCGAAATCGCCCAGATCTTTGACTCCTTCGGCGGAGAGCTCAACGCGGCCACCGCCAGGGAGTACACGGTCGTGCATGCCCGTTTCCTGGACCGCCACCTGGAAGAGGCCTTTGACGTCATGGCCGACATGGTGCTGGCGCCGTCCTTTGCCGACATCGATCCCGAAAGGGAGGTGGTGGTCGAGGAGATCGCCATGTACGAGGATTCTCCCTCGGAACTGATCGCCGATTACCTGACCAGGTCGATCTTCGGCGAGCATCCGCTTGGCAAGAGCGTGCTGGGCGCCGCGGACATCATCAGCAACCTCACCGCCGGGCACATCCAAGGTTATCACGCCGGCCATTACACGCTGCCCAACATGGTGGTGGCGGCCGCCGGCAACGTGGAGCAGGCCCAACTGGTGGAGATGGCGAGGTCCCGCCTGGCGGGGGGCAACGGCGCCCAGCCGCTGGCGGAGACTCAGCCGGCGCCCTCCGTGCCGGCCGGCACGGCCCACGATGCCTGTTTCTACGAGAAGGACACCCAGCAGTACCATGTCTGCCTGGGAGGCCTGGGGCTCTCGCGGCATTCCGACCGCCGCTTCGCGCTCTCGATCCTGGATTCCATCCTGGGCTCGGCCGCCAGCTCGCGGCTGTTCCAGGAGGTGCGGGAAAAACGCGGCCTTGCCTACTCCGTTTATTCGTATTCAACCCTTTATTCCGATACCGGCCTGGTGGGCGTATACTTCGGCTGCCGGGCCGAAAGCGTCGCCGAGGTGACCGCGATCGCCGCCGGTCAGCTGGAATCACTCATGAGCACCCCCGTGGGCGCCGACGAGCTCGAGCGCGCCAAGGAGAGCGCCAAGGGCAGGGTGGTGCTGGGGATGGAGACAACGCACAGCCGCATGAGCCGGCTGGGCAAGCTGTCGGTTACAAATTCGGAAATACTGGACATCGATGAGATAATTGAGAGGATCGACGAGGTGAGCGCCGGCGACATCATGGAGCTGGCGCAGGAATTCTACCAGCCGGAGAAACTCACCGCCGTCGCCATCGGCCCGGATTCGGTCATATTCGAAAAAGCGCTCGCGTCGCTGGGGGGACGCCGCCAGCTGTTGCTGAAACCTGCCTGACCATGACTGTTAAACCGGAAGCGCCAGAGCTTGAGGCAATCGAAGAGAAGGTAGACGCCGGCGAGCGCCTGTCCTTCGAGGACGGCTTGGCGCTGCTCGGGT
>JAJYIN010000029.1 GCA_021790075.1 Actinomycetes bacterium
CGGAAGTGGCGCTGGCGCCGGCGAGCAGCGCCGCGGCCAGGACCGCCGCGCCGGCGGCACCGGCAGCGAGCTTCGCCACCGGCAGCGTACGATCGCAGCCACTTTCCTTGCCGACGGGCTCCACCAGCTTCACGAGCAGCCAGACCCCGGCCATCATCAGGACCTCTACTAATATTCCTGCTATCAACAAAGCCGACCCCCGGATCCCGCCAGCGCCCTGTCCTGCGTCTGCCATCAGTGTCGCCGCCAGGGCGGCCACTACCCCTCCGGCAAGCGCCAGGGCCACGGACAACGCCGTGCCGCGCCGCCAGCCTTCGGCAAGCAGGTAAATGCTGAGAATGACCAGGGCAACCAAGCCAAAGCGGGCATAAGTGAGCAGAACCGCGGCGGACTGGAGTGACATGGCAACCGCGATCAGCGGGCGATTCTGCCGGGCGGACTGATGGAACAAGGCCGCCGTCACCGGCAGCGCCATCAGGCCGAAGCAGCTGAGCGCGTTGGAATACTCGAAGGTGGAACTGGCCCGGTAGATGCCGTCGAGCAGTTCCGTGTAAGCCGGTGTCCTCGTGATGAAAGAGATCACGCCCAAGGCCGACGTAAAGCCGGCCGCATATGCCAGCCAGATGCTGATGGAGACGAGTGCGGGCGGACCTTCCCGCCGAAGATGGCTTTGAGCCACGAAAAAAGCGGCCAGCAGGCCCAGCATGAATACCGATTCGCGCTCGGTATCAACCGGTGACACGCTCCAGAACAGGCTGGCGGCGCCAAATACGGTGAAGACCGTGAGGAGCCAGAACGCCGGCGCCCGCGGCAGCTGCACCCGCCGCTCATAGGCTCCCAGCCCCAGCTCGAGAGCCCCGGCGGCGATCAGCAGCCAGGCAAAGACCCATTTTTCGCCCGGAAAATATGCGCCTTTCCACAGGACAGCCAGAAGCAGCGCCGCCAGTAGCAGGTAGAGACTCGATTTCCTGGCCCAGTCCGGCATCCTCAGCCCTTCGGGTCGGCGTCGACCAGGCGGGCGCTCACTATCAGCCTCGTATACAGCTGCCAGGTGGGGTCGCATGTGCTCAGGGTAATGGAATCATAACCGCGGGGATCGAGGACGCTCACCTGCGTCGGGTCGACGTTGAACTTCGACTCCACCCGGTAACGCAGGTCGGCATACGGCATGTGGAGGATGATCTCGTCTCCGATTCCCACCTGGTCCAACCTCAAAAAAGGCGCCGTGTAAAGCACCCGGTCACCGGCCAAAGCGAAGTTGCCGCCCATTCCCGGCAGGGGGGTCTCCGGCAGATGCCCGGCGCCCAGATGCAGCGCTTCCTTGGAAGTCCCCTGCACCATCCACTCCCTGATGCCAATACGTGGTATCTCGATCTGGCCGATCCGCTGGAGCTCCTTGACCTGGGACTGAAGCCGGGAAGCGGGTTTCTTGACAGCCGCCAGCATTACCATCCGCAGCTGCGCCTGGAAATGCGGCATGCTGTAGCTGCTGAACCCCAGCCTGACCCCGGCGGCCGGCTCATCCCCGCTGCATCCCGGCAGCGTCAAAAACAGCGACGCCAGCAGAGCCGCCAGGGCCACCGCGGATGCGCAGTCACGGACGCGCCGGGCACATCGGCCATGGTAAAAAGTCTTGTTTGCGGCTCCAGGAGTCAAATCACCAATGATTCTGTTTCATTGGCGCCGCTCTTTCAACTGCCGGCGTCAACCTTTAGACTCTACGGCATGCTGGCAGTGGCGCAAAGAGTTAGCAGAGCCCGGGTCACCGCGGGCGGCGCCGAGCTGGGCGCCATCGGCCCCGGGTTACTTGTCCTGCTGGGAGTAGCCGGAGCCGACGGGCCGGAAGATTCGGCTTATATCGCCCGCAAGCTGGCCCGATTGCGCATCTTCGAGGATAACCTAGGGTTGATGAACCGCTCCCTGGAGGAGACCGGCGGCTCCGTACTCCTGATCAGCCAGTTCACGCTGCTGGCCGACACCCGCCGCGGAAACCGCCCCAGCTTCTCCGGAGCCGCCGCTCCCGAAACGGCCGAGCGCCTTCACCAGGACGTGGCCGGCCGGCTGCGCCGGACCGGGCTGACGGTGGCCACCGGTGAGTTTGGCGCCATGATGCAGGTGGAACTGGTAAACAACGGCCCTGTGACCATCATCATCAACAGCCGCGAGAAGTGAGGGACCGGATCATGGTCAAGCGCAAAAAGACACAACCCCGGCCGGTCAAGCGGCGCAATCCGTTTGCCGGGCGCCCGCGGAGCGGCGCCGGCTTTCATGAGGAAGCCGGGTATACCAAGAAGGAACGCCGGCGGCTCAGGGAAGAGACAGAGAAGGAAGCGGAAGCAGATGGGAAGGAAAAGGTTGATAAGGAAGCAGAAGCGGGCAGGGAAAGCGAGGGAAAGGGAGACTGAGGGGGTGGAACGGGGGGCGGAGGGAACAGCTACCCGCTCCCGGCGCCGGTTCGTGTTACTATTTCAGCTTCTGACGACCGGGTTCCCAGCCTTGTCGAGATCTTTCCGGTAGAAAAAAGTCGTGGGCGTCATCTTCCAGCCGACCATGCCGTATTTCATGGCGGCCGCGTCATAACCGAGCATCCTCAGCATCAGGACCAGCTGGCCGGCGGTGTTGCCGGTGTAGCACACCGTGATGATCTTTCGGTCCCGGGGCAAGCGCTCCAGGTTCGCGGGCAAGAGCGCGGCGGCGAAGTCCGCCTGGACGGCGCCGCGGATGTGGCCGACGCCTTCAAAATCCTCTTCACGGCGCAGGTCCAGGATGAATATCCTCTCCTCAGCCAGAGCGTCCTCGAGCTGCTGATTAACAGCTGCCGGATGAATGAGGTTAAAAGCGTAATCGCCTTCGAGCGGCATGCTGGCGAAAGCTTTTTTGACTTCCCTCTCTATTATGGGGTAGTCTTCGTCGCCGGGCGGCGTGAACGGGAGACCGGTTTGCGCCGGCACAATCAGGTCCGGCGGCGTATTCTCCACAGGATATGACGCGGAAATATCCGCCAGCACCTGGTCCCGGAAGCCGTTCCGGACCCAGCCATTCATCCCGGTCCTCAAGACGGCGGCGTCGTAACCCAGCAGCTTCAGGCCGGAGACGACCTGGGGGCCCACATCGCCTATATCGCAGACGACGACGATTTTCCGGCCGCGCGGCAGCCGCTCCAGGTTCCCGGCGCTGATGCACCCGGCCAGCTCCATGTGGACAGCTCCCTCGATGTGGCCCTGCCCGTATGCGTCCCGGCTGCGGACATCGATCAGGAAATGGGCCTCGCGACCCTCCGGCGTCGCCAGCTTCCGGGCCAGGTCTACGCCCCAGATGCCGTTGGCAACATAGTCGCCATCGGCCGGCGCGGAGGCAAGCACCTTGACGGCATGGTCAAGAACAACCCCGGTGTCCCCGGAACCGGCTTCGCGCCCTGGATGTGGCCCTTGTCGTAATCGGCTTTCTTCCTGACATCGAGCAGATATATGCGGGACGCCACTGCCGGATCTTTGAGCTTGTCGGCCAGGTTGGAGGCTTGACTTGGCCATACTTACACTCCTCCCTCGTTTTTTTACGGAAATACCACCTTGAAAAAATGGGAATCCTGAAACGAGCGGAATTCTCCCCCCATGGCCGGTGGAGCGCGAGCTTATCTTTTCCGGGCTGATCGTGTCAAGAATGTGAACAACGGCAGATGCGGGTCATCCCTTCGTCACCGCCGGCCGGGGGCGGCGGTGAAAATGGTCCCGGGACGCCACTTCGCCGCCGGGAACCTTGGTCGTGATAACCACGATCTCAGGCCACACCTCGATGATGTTGTAGGAAGGCTGCGTATAGCCCCTGGTCCGCCAGGTGCTGCAGGTGCCGCTGCTAACTATCAGCATGTTGGCCAGCGGCCAGTTGTAGGGTACGTGCCGGTGTCCATGCATTACCAGATCCACGTCCGCGTCGCGCAGCTTCTCCAGCACGTCGCCGGAATCCCAGACAACGTTGCGTTCCCTGCCGGTGCCGGGAATGCTGACCAGGTGGTGATGGAGGATGAATATCTTGTAATCCTCCCTGCGGGGGAATGTGTCGCGGATCCAGGTGTAATGGTCCCGGCCGATCTCCCCGTCATTGAGATCGGGCTTGTTGGAATCCAGGGCCAGGATCTTGACCCTTTCCTGCACGTCGCCGGTCGTCCCCTCACAGCAGACGCGGAAGTCCAGCTCAACGGTGCGGAAACGGGGGCCGATTAGCTCCTCGAAATGAAGGAAGCCCACATTGCGGCAGTCATGATTCCCGGCAACGATTACCTTCTCCGGACCGTCCAGCATGCCGATGTAACGCTTGGCTTCCTCGAACTGCTCCCGGTAACCGCCGGCTGTCAGGTCTCCCGCCACGACGATCAGGTCGGGCCGGGCGCTGTTGATCTCGGCGATCGTCTCCTCCATCAGCGCCTCGTCAAAGCGGATGTCGCCGCAATGGATGTCAGAGAACTGAGCGATCGTATAATGGTCTCTTGGTTCCGCCACTGGAGCCTCCTGAGGCTGGTTGCTCACATATTTTTCGACAGGCCCGGCTCTATAACCTGTTACGCCGGCAGCGGAGGCCGTCCTGACGTTACCTGTGGGCGCCGGGCGCCCGGAACCGCCGCAGCCGCAACGAGTTGCTCACCACGGTCACCGATGACATGCCCATGGCGGCGGCGGCGAACATCGGGTTGAGAAGGATGCCGAAGAACGGGTAAAGCACTCCCGCAGCTACCGGCACCAGGGCCGTATTGTAGAAGAAGGCCCAGAAAAGATTCTGCCTGATGATCTGGAGGGTGCGGCGGCTAAGGGCAATCGAGGCCGCGACACCCCGGAGGTCGCCCGATATCAGGGTGATGTCGGCTGCCTCCATGGCCACGTCCGTGCCGGTGCCGATGGCGATGCCCACGTCGGCCTGGGCCAGCGCCGGCGCGTCGTTGATGCCGTCGCCGACCATTGCCACCAGCTTGCCGCCGGACTGCAGCCGCCTGACCTCTGCCGCCTTGTCCTGCGGCAACACCTCCGCCAGCACGCGGTCGACGCCGGCCTCGCGGCCGATCGCCTCGGCGGTGCGGCGGTTATCGCCGGTCAGCATGATCACCTCCAGCCCCATGGCGCGCAGCTCGGCCACGGCCTCACGCGAGTTCTCCTTGAGCGTATCGGCCACGCCGATGACCCCGACCGGATTGCCGTCGATGGCGACGAACATGGGTGTCTTCCCCTGCCCGGAGAGGATATGGGCGCGGTCGTCAAACCCGTTCAGTTCCATGCCCCTGCCCGTGAGAAGGCCGGGATTGCCCACCAGGACATCGTGCCCCTTGACCCGCGCCTCGATGCCCTGGCCTGCCAGCGCCACGAAACTCTCGTATTCCTCCAGCAGGATCCCCCGCTCCTCGGCGCCGCTGACGATGGCCTCGCCCAGCGGATGCTCCGAGCCCCGCTCGGCCGAGCCGGCCAGCCTCAGCACCTGCTCCTCGTCCCAGCCACCGGTGATGACGTCCGTGATTGTCGGCTGGCCCCGCGTCAGCGTGCCGGTCTTGTCGAGAATGATGGCCTGGAGCTTGTGGGCCGTCTCCAGGGAGTCGCCGCCCCGGATGAGGACTCCCGCTTCGGCGCCTTTCCCTGTGCCCACCATGACGGCGGTGGGCGTGGCCAGCCCCAGGGCGCAGGGGCAGGCGATGACGACCACCGCCACAAAGTTGAGCAGGGCGTGAGTAAACGCCGGCTCGGGGCCAAAGATGAGCCAGATGATAAAAGTAAGGGTGGCGACGCCAAAGATGCCTGGCACGAAATAGCCGGCGATCACGTCCGCCATGCGGGCGATCGGCGGCTTCGTCCCCTGGGCCTCCTGCACCAGGCGGATTATCTGCGCGAGGGCGGTCTCCTTGCCTACACGGGTGGCGGTGAAGCGGAAGCTGCCCATCTTGTTGATGGTGGCGCCGATCACCTCGTCGCCGGCCTTTTTGGCCACCGGCATGCTTTCACCGGTGATCATCGACTCGTCCACGCTGGATTCGCCATCGCTGACCAGGCCGTCGACCGGGATGCTTTCCCCGGGCCTGACGACGACCGTGTCGCCGGCCTCCACCTGGCCGACGGGCACATCCATCTCCCTGCCTTCCCGGACCACGCGGGCAGTCTTGGGCCGCAGCCCCATCAGCTTCTTGATCGCTTCGGAAGTCTGGCCCTTGGCGCGCGCCTCCAGCATGCGGCCAAACAGGATCAGGGTGACGATAACGGCGGCGGTGTCGAAATAAGTGGCCACCGCCAGCCCCTGTTCCTCAAAGAACGACTGGAAAAGTACGGCGGCGACGCTGTAGAAATAAGCGGCCAGCGAACCCACTGCCACCAGCGTGTTCATGGTGGTCGAACGGTGCCGGGCAGCGGCGATGGCGCCGGTGATGAACTGCCAGCCCACCCAGAACTCCACCGGCGTGGCCAGCGCCCACAAGACATACCCGTTACTCAGCAGCCCCAGGCCGAACGTGCTTCCCAGGAATACCGAGATGGACAGGACGGCGCCGGCCAGCACCTTCTGCTGCAGCCGCTGGTATTCGCGGCGGCGCATACGCGCCTCCGCGTCTTCGGCCTCGCCCTCTTCCTCGCCGCGGATCACCTTGTAGCCGGCCTGTTCCACCACGCGCACCAGGTCGTCCAGGGTGACCTCCCCGGGGATGAATTCCACCATCGCCTTTTCAGTGGCGAAGTTGACCGAGGCCGACAGCACGCCGCCCATGCCCGCGAGCGCCTTTTCCACGCGCTCCACGCAGCTGGCGCAGGACATGCCGGCCACTGCCAGGGTGGCCTTCTCCGCAAGCACCTTGTAACCGGTGCGCTCCACGGCGGCGGCCAGTTCCTTCGGCGTCACCACGCCGGGATCGTATTCCACCGCCGCCCTCTCCGTGGCAAAATTCACGTCCGCGCGCATGACGCCAGGAACCAGCCTCAGCGCCTTCTCGTTGCGCTCCACGCAGCTGGCGCAGGTCATTCCCTCGATGGGCAGCGATATCTTTCTGGTCTTCTCAGCCATGACAATTCTATTTTATGCCATTCGCGCGGTGACGTGGCTCACATTTTCCGGTAGTGAATTTTTCGACGCGAAACCGGGCGATGAGATTCCCTCTCAAAGGCGGCGGGCAGACTGGAAACCGGAAAGGCGAAACTGTAATAAGATTCTTTCCATGGTCATCGAGGCGCAGGCGCTCAACAAGCGGTACGACGAGGTGGTGGCAGTCGATTCCCTGGACTTCCAGGTGGACCGGGGCACCTGCTATGGCCTCGTGGGACCGAACGGGGCCGGCAAGACCACAACCATGAAGATGATCTACTGCCTGGTCGAGCCCACTTCGGGCACACTAAGGGTTTTCGGCATGAATGTGCTTAAGAGCGCGCGCGCGATCAAGGCGCGGCTGGGGGTGGTCCCCCAGGAAAACAACCTGGACCCCGATCTCTCCACGTGGCAGAACCTGATGGTCTACGCGCGTTATTTCGGTATCACCAGGCAGCTGGCGGCCGGGCGCTGCCGGGCCCTGCTCGAGTTCATGCAGCTCAGCGACCGGGCCCACTCGCCCGTGCCCGACCTTTCCGGCGGCATGAAACGGCGGCTGATAATGGCGCGGGCCCTGATCAACGAACCCGAACTCATCATTCTGGACGAACCCACCACGGGCCTCGACCCGCAGGTGCGGCACCTCATCTGGGACCGGCTGCTCGAGCTCAAGGAGCGGGATATCACCCTGCTGCTGACCACGCATTACATGGACGAGGCCCAGAAGCTGTGCGACGAGATCATCATCATGGACAACGCCCGCGCCGTCGATATGGGCACCCCCAGCGAGCTGATCGGCAAGCACGTGCAGCCGTACGTGCTGGAGCTGCGCGTCCATCCAGCCATGGCCGCCGGCATCACCCGCCGCTTCGCGCACATGGAAAGCCAGACGAGCGGGCAGAACCTTTACTTCTACGGCGATACCGCCGGCGATTTCGACGGGATACTGGCCGCGTACCCAGACGTCCAGCGGCTGCTCAGGCCCGCTTCCCTGGAGGATGTCTTTCTGAAACTGACAGGAAGGGAGATCCGGTGAAGGGAAGAGGCCTGCTGTCGGTTTCGCCGGCATTCCTGCGCGTCTGGATGCGCAATGCCCAGGTCTTCGTCGCCCTGTGGAAATTCAACGTGTTCCCCTCGCTGGCTGAGCCAATGCTATACATCTTTATCATCGGGATAGGAATCGGCTCGTATATCAAGGACATCGAAGGAGTGCCCTACATCGATTTCGTCGCCGCCGGAGTGCTGGGCAGCGCCGCCATCATGCAGGCCACCTTCGAGTGCACGTACGGCTCCTTTTTCCGCATGCGCATCCAGAACACTTTCGAGGGGATCATCTCCACACCGGTAAGCGCCGGCGAGGTCAGCCTGGCGGAGATCAGCTGGGGGGCAACCCGGGGCCTGTTCAATTCATCCCTGGTCATTATCGTCCTGCTCTTCCTGGGCGTGCTCCAGCACTGGCAGGTCGTCTTCGTGCCGCCACTCATGTTCGTGGCCGCCTTCAGCTTCGCCGCCATCGCCATCCTGGTCACCAGCCGCATCGCCCAGATGGAATATTTCCATTTCTATTTTGCCGGCTTCGTGCTCCCCTGCCAGTTCATGTGCGGCACCTTCTTCCCGGTTTCACGCTTCCCGGAAGCCATCCAGCTCATCGCCTGGGTCATACCCTTTACGAGCCTTGTCGACCTGACCCGGTCGCTGATGCTGGACCGCATGCACGGGGGCATGATCATCGAGGCTGTCTGGGTCCTGGTTTCCACACTGGTGGTCACGGAGCTGGCGGTGCGCAGCATGCACCGGCGCCTGGTGAGGTAAAGTTTCGCTTTCCACCCTGGAAATGATTAAATTGTTAGAAGGTGTTCGTTATGGTTGAAGACAAATCACAGCTGGATCAGCTGGTGGCCTTCCACGGCCATCTCTGCCCGGGGCTGGCCATCGGCTACCGGGCGGCCCAGGCCGGTCTCGCGAAGCTAGGCGTCGCCCGCGCCCGGAATGAAGAGCTGGTCGCGATCGTGGAGAACGACAGCTGCAGCGTCGATGCCGTCCAGTTCCTCGCCGGCGCCACTTTCGGCAAAGGCAACCTCTTCTTTCGTGACTTCGGCAAGCAGGTTTTTTATTTCGCCCGCCGCGGCGGGGCGGCCGCAGTCAGGGTAGCGCTCAGGGCTGACGTCATGAGCCGGCCGCCGGAGCAGAGCATGATCGCCGACAGGATTGCTTCCGGCGAGGCCACGGAATCAGACCATCGATCAGCCGCAGAGTGGCGGCGCCAGAAAGTCGACTATCTGCTCCGCGCCCCCCAGGAAGAGCTGCTGGATGTGCGCGAGGTCGAGATCGAGCTGCCACCCCCGGCGCGCATCTTCCGCTCTGTCACGTGTGACCGCTGCGGCGAGCCAGTGATGGAGACCCGGACGATCTGGCAGGGTGATGAGATCATCTGCCTGGAATGCGACCGCGCCCAGGAGAACGGCTAAGTGTTTACGGTCGTCCTGCCCACGTATAACGAGCTCGAGAACCTGGAGCGGTTTGTGGCCGCTCTCCAGGAGGTGTTCGCCGCCAACGAGCTCGACGGCCGCATCATCGTCGTCGACGACAACTCCCCGGACGGCACCGGCGCCATCGCCGACGGGCTGGCCGTGCGCTACGGCAACCTCTCGGTCATCCATCGCTCCCGCAAACAGGGCATCGGCCCGGCTTACGTGGCGGGCTTCAAGGAAGCTCTGAAGACAGACACCGATCACATTTTTGAGATGGACTGCGACTTTTCCCATGATCCCGCCAATATCCCGGCCTTCCTGGAAGCAGCCGGGAACGCCGACCTGGTGCTGGGTTCGCGCTATGTGCCGGGAGGGAAGGTGGAGAACTGGAGCCTCATGCGCCGGCTAATCAGCCGCTGGGGAGGAATCTACGCCAGCCGGGTTCTGGGCGTGCCGGTCAGCGATCTCACCGGCGGCAACAAGTGTTTCCACCGCCGGGTGCTCGAGGCGCTCGACCTTGACAGCGTCTCTTCACAGGGATACGGCTTCCAGATCGAGCTAACGTACCGGGCCATCAAAAAAGGGTTCCGCGTGCGCGAAATCCCGATCACGTTCTCTGACAGGCAGCTCGGCCAGTCCAAGATGTCAAAGCGCATCGTCTTTGAGGCCGCGCTTGTGGTCTGGAAACTGCGGCTGCGCCCCGGTTAAGCCCCCGGTTAGCCGGCGGGCATGTGGCGCTTGGCGAGCGCCTTGCGGACTGCCCGGCACAGTTCGTCAGGGGTGAAAGGCTTTACCACGAACTCGCGGGCTCCCAACCTGTCGGACTGGGTGGCCATGTCAAAAGTCCCCAGGCCTGTGATGACGATCGTGCTCACATCGATGCCCATGCTGCGGATGACTTCCAGCAGTTCCAGCCCGGACATATCCGGCATCATGATATCGGTGACGACCGCATCGAAATCTTCCCCGATCACATGCAGGGCTTCCTTGCCGCTGGGGACGGCTGTGACGCTGTAACCCTCCGCCTCGAGGATCTGGCAGCACACGTCGCGGATCACAGCTTCATCGTCGACAACGAGTATCTTTTCGGCCATTTCCCTTTCCCCCTGCTCAGGCTACGTTTTTGAATCCGGCAGCCACACTGGCTGTCGGCAACTTGACGGTGAAAGTTGAGCCAGCGCCCACCTGGCTCCTGACTTCCATGGAACCACCGTGCTCCTCCACGATCCGCTGGGAGACGGAGAGTCCCAGCCCGGTGCCCTCACCGATGTCTTTGGTGGTATAGAAGGGGTCGAAAACCCGGTCTATCTTCTCAGCCGGTATCCCCATTCCCGTATCGGTGAAAGCCACCTCGACCCAGGGCGGGCGTCCGTCGGGTTTGACCGCCTGAATGCCGATCCTGAGCCTGCCGCCTTCCGGCATGGCGTGGAGCGCGTTATTGAGCACATTGATGAAAACCTGTTTCATCTGGTTGGGATCGACGTTGACATACGGCACATCCTTCGACAAATCGAGCTCAACCTTGACATTGGACAACTCTGCCTGCTTGCGCAACAGGCGTAATGTGTTCTCCATTACCTCCTTGATTGACATCTTGCGACGTTTGAGGCCATCCTGGCGGGAGAAATCCAGCAGGTTGCGGACGATGTCGCGCGCCCGCAGCGTCTCCGTCTCAATGATGCGGATGTTGCGGGTGCGGGGGTCTTTTTCCGGCATCTCGCGGAGCAGGAGGGAAGCGCAGCCCAGCACGCCCGTCAGCGGGTTGTTGATCTCGTGCGCAATATTGGCCGCCAGTTCGCCGATGGCGGCGAGTTTTGTGGACTGGATCAGCTGCTCCTGCAGCTGGCGCTGTTCTTCGGCCTTTTGCTCCAGCATCGCCATCATGTTGTTGAAATCCTCGCCCAGCCCCGTGAGCAAATCGACTCGCGACAGCTGATAGACTTCGCACTTTTCGCACTGACCGACCTTCTGGGCAAACAAACCCTGTACCTCGCCGCCGCAATGGGTGCCGGCCACCTGCCAGCAGCGCAGATTGTGGGACTGGTATGAAGGACAGTCCACGTATGTGCAGCCCTTTACTTCCCAGCACTTGGCCAGGAAGGGATTCTCATACCGGACCGAGAAGCTCTTTTCGCGTTCGGCGGCGGTAATCAGGGTGCTGATCTTTTCCGTGGCGCCCGCCAGCTCATCATTGCGGCGCGCCAGTTCCTCGGTCTTGTTCTTGAGATCCCCAAACAGCAACGCGTTTTCCAGCGCCATCGCCACCTGGCTGGCCAGGGCTCCGAGCAGGTCGAGATCGGTGGGAGAAAACCGGCCGGTTTGCTCGCTGCCCACGCTGAGGACGCCCAGGAGACGCCCTCTGGATTTGATGGGGATGGCGGCGACGCTGGCCAGGCCTTCCGCCTCCACCGCCGCGGCCGTTTGGGGGGGAATCATATCCACGTTGAGAGCCTCCGCAAACCCCTGCCGGGCAACCTTGCCCACCAGGCCTTCGCCGGGCTTGAGAGTACGAACTGCTTCCAGGAATACCGGCGAGCCTCCCTTCCAGACTTTCAGGTTCAGCTCGCGCGTTTGCGGATCGCTGAGATGAACGCAGGCGCGGTGGGCGGTGAACAGCTCGACCACCTGGTCCAGGGCGGCGCTCAGGATCTGCTCCAGGTCAAGCGACCGGCCCACGGCGGCGGCCACGGCGTTGAGCGCCGCCAGCTCGCGGTTGCGCTCGAAGACGTGTTCCTCCAGCTTTTTGCGCTCGGTCACTTCTCGGGCGACTCCCACCTGGGCGATCACCCGGCCGGACTCCCAGTAGGGCGTGCTCGAAACCTCGATGCATTTCGGCTCGCCGTTGCCGTCCAGAACATCCAGTTCGTATGGCACGACCTCCTCGCCGCGCATGATCTTCTCGAAGTTGCTGATCGCGTGCGCGACGGCGCCCGGCGCCGCCAGATCGACGAACTGGCGGCCTATCAGCCGTTCGGGCGCGTAGCCGAGGACTTTCTCGCTGTTGCCGCCGAAGAACTGGAACCGCCCGTCGGTTCCGATCACAAAGATGAGATCGTTGACGCTGGCCATGATGTTTTCGCTGAAACTCTTGAGGTCTTCGAGCTCCCTGGTGAAGGCCGCCACCTCCAGCTCGAGACGGCGTGAGTATTCATCGAGTTGACGCCCCACTATAACGCGGTGCGCCAGGTAGGCGATCAGCGGGAAGATGACGATCTGGGCGAGGATGAAGAGGTGCTCGAAAAGATTGTGGCTTAAATGAGAGGACAGGCTGACGCCGGAGAAAGCAAACTCGGTTCCGAAATAGACGGCGTTGATGAGCAGCCCGATGGCTGCGATGGCATAAACCAGCCAGGATACGCGCGTTTGCTTGAACGTATCAGGTTTGCCAGAATTGAACGTGGACGTGATATCCTGCACTTTTCCCTTCCCCCACGGGCCCGCCAAGTGGAACAGCCGGCCGGAGAAACGGCCGCTCCGCTTGTTTATTTCATTCGTCGGCTGTCTGCCAATCCTTGAGCGTGGAAATTTATCGGCATGGAGCGGAAATCCTGAAGCGGCTGCGCCGGCAGGTTTGACATCGGCCATGCCGGTGAATAACAATGAGTATTGGAGGCCGAAGCCTCCATTGAGAGAGCCGAAGCTCTAAATCAAGGTGTTTTTTTCCGGGCCTCGAAGGTCTGGGAGAGCCGCTGGGCTCCCCTGCTTTCGGGGTTTTTGCGTTTCGGGAGAGACTGTGACCAGCAAAAAACCTGTAATAGCGGTGGTGGACGGCATGGGCGGCAATATTGGCCACCAGATCGTCAGCCAGCTGCGGCGGGAACTGCCGGAAGATGTGGAGATCCTGGCGTTCGGGACCAATTCGGCGGCGACGGCGAACATGATGAAGGCCCGCGCCAGCCGGGGCGCCACGGGAGAGAACGCCATCCGGGTGTCCATTTCCAGGGCTGACATCGTCCTGGCCCCGATTGCCTCGGTCATCCCCAATGCCTACATGGGTGAGCTGACCCCGGCCATGGCTGGCGCCATCGCTTCCTGTCCGGCCCGGAAGATCATGCTGCCGCTGAGCCAGTCCGGCTACAGCCTGGTAGGGGTCAGCCGGCTGCCGCTGCCCCATCTGATGGAAGAGGCAATCAAGGAAGTGAAGAGATTGTTTGATATCCATGGGGAGGTGAAGACTGATGTGTGAACTAACGGTATATCTTCTCGAAGACGGCCGGGAAGAGGTCCTCATGGAAGACGTAGCCAACATCACCCCCGATGGTGATCGCCTCGTGCTTACCGATCTGCTCGGACAGCAGAAAATCGTAGACGCGAGACTCAAGGAGCTGAAGCTTCTCGAGCACAAGATCTTTGTGACTGGCAAGTAATCAGGCGCCACGCAAGGACGCCGCCCCCTATGGTTGAACTCCGTGCCACGAAGGCATGTCCCCGCCGGCAAGGCGGATAACTGTACCGAAGTGGCGATGGCTCCCGGCCCCGGGCTGGAGAGCGGAAGGAGCACCATGCATATCCCTGACGGTTATATGAGCCCCCAGACGGCGGGCGGCCTTTGGGCCCTGATGGTGCCCGTCTGGTACGTGGCGGGCCATAAGGTGAAAAGAGCCCTCAGGGCGAGGCAGGCCCCCCTTGTCGCCATCGGCGCGGCTTTCACCTTTGTCATCATGATGTTCAACGTGCCGGTCCCGGGCGGCACTTCCGGCCACGCCGTGGCGGGCACCCTGGTGGCGGTGATCCTGGGGCCCTGGGCGGCGGTCATCTCCATCTCGGTGGCGCTGGTCATCCAGTCCCTCTTTTTCGGCGACGGGGGCATCCTCGCCATCGGCGCCAACTGCTTCAACATGGCCTTTGCTCTGCCGGTAACCGGTTACTATGTGTACAGGCTGCTCGCGGCAGGATCGGCTCCCGGCGCCGGCCGCCG
>JAJYIN010000030.1 GCA_021790075.1 Actinomycetes bacterium
CTCGAACTGCTTTTCCATCTCCTCCCGCGACATCTTCTCGCGGCCCTCGCCGGGCGACCAGGAGAGCAGCGCCAGGTAGTTAATGATAGCAGATGGAAGGTAGCCCGTGCGCCGGAAGTCCCCCACCGAGGTGGCGCCATGGCGCTTGGAGAGCTTGCCGCCGTCCGGCCCCATGATCAGGGAATGGTGGGCGTACCGGGGCGGTTCCTGGCCCAGGGCCTCGAAGACCAGCAGTTGACGCGCGGTATTGGTGAGGTGGTCTTCGCCGCGGATGACATGGGTGATCGCCATGTCAATGTCGTCAACCACCACCGCGAAATTGTATGAGACGCCGCCATCGGAGCGGATGATGATGAAGTCGCCCAGCACGCCGGTGGAAAACACCGTCGGCCCGTGGATAATGTCCCTGACTATGACTTCGCCGGCGTCAGGCACGCGGAAACGGATCGTGGCCGGCTCGCCGGCAGCGGCGCGGGCTTCCGCTTCCTCTGGCGCCAGGGCGGCGCAGGCGCGGTCATACTTGGGCATCTCCCCCCGCGCCAGGCAGCCGGCCTTCAGTTGCTCCAGGCGCTCAGGCGGGCAGAAACAGCGGTAGGCCTTCCCTTCTGCGAGCAGCCGATCCGCCTCCCGGTGGTAAATGCCGGCGGCGACGCGCTCGCTCTGGCGGTAGGGCCCGAAATCGCCGCCCGTTTCCGGCCCCTCATCCCAGTCGAGGCCCAGCCAGGCGAGATCGCCGATGATGGAGGCTTCGAACTCGGGCGTGGAGCGGGCCACGTCGGTATCCTCGATCCGCAGCACGAAGCTGCCGCCCAGATGGCGGGCAAACAGGAAATTGTAGAGCGCCGTCCGGGCGGAACCGATATGCAGGGTGCCGGTGGGACTGGGAGCGAATCTCACCCGGACGGGGAGGGGAAGGATGTTCTCGCCGTTCATGGCTGCGGGGCCGCCGTCCTATTCGGTGACGTCGGAGAAGTGGACCACGGTGACCGTGTCCTGCAGCGTCACCGGCCGGTTGTATATCTGCGCCAGCAGGTGCACCACCTCGTCCACCCGGCGGAACTCCGGATTCTCACGCTCGATGTCGCGCGGGCTCAGGTCGTCCAGCGGCTTCACGTCGACGCTGTCGACAATGGCGGTGAACAGCTTCTGCCGGGGGCCGTACTTGCGGCCGATGGTGATCCATACAAGTTGACCCTTCTTATATTTGTGGCTCTTGTCGCCCAGGCGAACCGTGGCGGTTTTGCGCCGGGTGCGCAGCTGGTCATCATAGAAATGCGAGTAGAAGTTGATGGCGTACATGTACTCTCCCAAATCTGATTACAGGTCTAATTCCCTGATGAGGCCGCATTCTAACAAAGCTACGGCGTGAGCGGAGACCCCCTCGCCGCGGCCGGTGAACCCCATTTTTTCCGTGGTAGTGCCGCGCACGGATACATCTGCAGGCGAGATGCGCATGACCTGCGCGAGGCTGGCGCGGATCGCCTGGCGGTAAAGCGATATCTTCGGCTCTTCCAGCACCAGCACGGCATCGACGTTGCCGATGCGGCAGCCCTCCGCCGCAACCAGTTTGACTACCTTCTTCAATATGTCCAGGCTGGATATGCCCTCGAACGCCGGGTCTGTTTCGGGAAAGTAATGGCCGATGTCCTCGAGACCGGCTGCGCCCAGCAGGGCGTCGGCGATGGCATGGGTAAGGACGTCGGCATCCGAATGCCCCTCCAGTCCCAGCGGGTAATCGATGAGGATGCCGCCCAGCACCAGCGGCCGGCCGCCCACAAAGCGGTGGGAGTCGACGCCGAGGCCGACGCGCAGTCTCCTGCCCTCAGCCAAGCCTGCGCCTCCTCAGGATTTCCGCCGCCACGGCGAGGTCGACCGGTGTCGTGATCTTGATATTCTCGATACTGCCCATCACCATCTTCACCTTCCCGCCGGCAATCTCGACCAGCATGGCGTCGTCGGTAGCCTGGGCCAGCACCGCGGCCGGCATCCGGTATGCTCTTTCCAGGACTTCCCGGCGAAAGATCTGGGGGGTCTGCGCCGCCCACAGCCGCTCCCGGCCGGGCGTGCCCAGCACGGCGCCGCCGGCGTTCACCTCCTTGATTGTATCCACCACCCGCACGCCGAAAACCACACCGTCGGGACCTTTCTCCAGCTCGGCCAGGCCCTTCTCCAGCAGCCCGGCCGGAAACATAGGCCTGGCGCCATCGTGCACGAGAACCGTATCGGCAGCCGGGTCGAGCGCCTCCAGGGCGGTTTTCACCGATTCGGCCCGGCTGGAACCGCCCGGTACCACCTCGGTCACGCGGCTAAAACCGTATTTTTCCACGACTTCCGCGCGGCAGCGCTCGATGTCATCTGGCTCGATAGCGATGACGATCGCGGCTACGCCGGCGTAGGCGTCAAAGATGGCCACAGTGTGGGCCAGCACCGGCCGGCCGGCCAGGTCCAGCAACTGCTTGGACGACCCCGCCCCCATGCGGGTGCCAGTGCCCCCGGCGGCGATGATGACTCCCAGGTTCATATCTGTTCCCCGCCCGGCTTGACCGTCATTGGACCCGGGGAGGAAAAACCCCTGCTAAAAAACAGTATGGTGTCCCCGAGTTTTTTCGATTTTTTTAACGAACAACCGGCGGCGGTTGATGGCAATCAAATCATTTTGTTGACCTATTAATCTATTTGTCATCCAATTTCCGGGCCCCGGCCGCCGGCTTCAATTCCTTGAGCACCTCGTCCAGGAACGCATCCGCCGCCTCCTCGTCCAGCCCGCGGGCATACATGAGCTCGCTGGCCAGGATCTTCTTGGCCCGGTTGAACATCTGTTTTTCCCCGGTGGAAAGTCCCTTCTCGCTCTCCCGGATGGACAGGTTGCGCACTACTTCCGCCAGTTCGAAAATGTCGCCGGTCTTGATCTTCTCCCGGTTATGCTTGAAACGGCGGTTCCAGTTTTTTGGCATCTTTGTCTCATCCTGACGAAGAACCGCTATGACCTCATCCACATCGCGCGTCGCGATGACCTTCCTGAGGCCCGCCTTGTCGGCGCTGTCCACGGGAACCATAACAGTCATGTCATTATGTAAAATCTGGATGGTAAGGTACTCACGCTCCTTGCCCAGCACTTCGCGCTTTTCCTTCTTGGTGACCGTGCCAGCCCCGTGGTGGGGGTAGACAACCTTGTCGCCTACATTATAGGTCAAAGCTTCGCCTCCTTTCGTGATCAAACTTGACAGAATGCCACAATCGGCAAAACAAAACTACCGGAAGCTGTACTTCTCCGACAGCGACAGCTCCCGCAACTGCACCAGGCTTTCCACGATTTCCCGCGCTCTTACCCTGCCTACGCCTTCGACCTCGACCAGGTCATCTTCCCCAGCCATAAGCACCGCTTTGAGGCTGTCAAAGCGGTTGATGATGTTCTCGATTACATGCATTGGTAATTTGGGCACCTTGGAAAGGATGCGGTATCCACGGGAGGACAGCCGCACCTCTGATGCCTTCATCTTTTTTTTATACCCCAATATTTTGGAGATGATGCCGGCCTCAAACAGCTCATCCGCCGACAGCATGCAGACCTGGCCCTCGATCTTGTCCAGCCTGGGGCTCTTGGCGGGCGAGTAGTCCCGGATGAGGGCCTCCCGGTCCTTCGCCACCCCGGTCATCAGCTCTTCGAGCTGCATGGCGATCAGGCGGCCTTCGCTGCCCAGCTCGATCAGGTAACGCTCGATCTCGCGGGCGACCCGGGCGACCATCTCCATGCGCTGCAGCACGCCGATGACGTCATGCAGAGTCACCGCGTCCTCGAATTCCAGGGCGGTGAGGCTGTCGGCCACCTGGTCCAGGCGGGCCCGGTACTTCTCCAGCGTCTGCAGCGCCTGGTCCGCCTTGGCCAGCAGCACCCGCATATCAGACAGCACGTATTTGATGTTGTCAATGTACAAACTGACCACGTCACGGTCCTGTGATATCGAGATGGCCAGCGCACTGGTTTGCTTGGCAACGCGCTCCGCGGTGCGGTGCCGCGTGCCGGTTTCGCTCGACTCGATGGCCGGGTCCGGCATCAGCTGCACGTTCGCCCGCAGAATGCGGGTCGCGTTCCTGTTCAGGATGGTGGCCCCGTCCATCTTGGCCAGCTCGTAAACCACGTTGGGCGAGAACTCCCGGTCCAGCTTGAGGCCGCCCGAGAACAGGAAGGATATCTCCCTCTCCTGGCCCAGGATGATCAGGGAACCGGTCTTGGCCCGGATGATGTTGTCGATCCCCTCCCGCAGCGGAGTGCCAGGCGCCACCATCCGCAACGCCTCTACGAGCCGGTGGCCCATCCCTTCCTGGAGTTTGGTGTCAATCATCTGGCTCCCTTGTCAAAACATCAGGCTCAAGGCCAAGGAAAGGTTCCCCGCCGGCAAGAGCTCGGGGCCGCCGGACGTTCCTCCCAGGACGGCGGCGTTCTTGGCGGGCAGCACGACGGCTTCAATACCCATCTTGACCGCTTCATCAACGCGCCGTTCGGCCCCGATACAAAACCTTAAATCCCCCGTCAGACTGAGTTCGCCGAAACAGGCAGTCTTTCCTCTCGGCGGCGCGTCGCGGTGCGCCGAGGCGATCGCCAGCGCCACCGCCAGGTCAGCGGCGGGCTCCTCGACGCGCATGCCGCCGGCTACGTTGACAAAAATGTCACTGGAGCTCAAATTGAGCCCCGCCCGCCGGCTCAGCACCGCGGTGATCATTGCCAGCCGCCGCTGGTCGATGCCGTTGCCGACCAGCTTGGGATACGCCAGCCCGCTGCCCGCCACCAGCGCCTGCACCTCGATCAGCAGCGAACGGCTGCCCTCGAGCGCGGCCAGGATCGATGAGCCACAGCTGCGCTCCCCTTCCGCCAGAAACAGGGCCGACGGGTCGTCGACCGTCTCCAGCCCCGACTCCTTCATCTCGAAAACGCCGATCTCGTTGGTCGAGCCAAAGCGGTTCTTCACAGAGCGCAGCACCCGGTAAGTCAGGTTGCGGTCGCCCTCGAACTGCAACACCGTATCAACCATGTGCTCCAGCACCCGCGGCCCGGCCAGAACGCCTTCCTTGGTGACATGTCCCACCAGGAAGACGGAGATCTCTTCCTCCTTGGCCAGCCGCATCAGGCGGCCCGCTACCTCGCGCACCTGGCTCACCGAGCCGGGCACCGAGCCGATCTCCTCGCTGTACAGGGTCTGCACCGAGTCGATCACCACCAGCTCCGGCCGCGACTTGCGGATGGCGGCCAGCACCGGTTCCAGCGCGGTTTCCGCCAGAATCTCCACCGCGCCCACGTCGCTCAGCAGGCGGTCGGCCCGCAGCTTCACCTGGGCGGCCGATTCTTCCCCGGAGACCAGCAGCACCGGATGGTCACGGCAGAGATTGCCTAGCACCTGCAAGAGCAGCGTACTCTTGCCGATGCCGGGCTCTCCGCCGACCAGCACCAGCGAGCCGGCGACAATGCCGCCTCCCAGGACCCGGTCCAGCTCTGATATGCGCGTCGGCGTGCGGACGGTGGCCTCTGCGTCCACGTCGGCCAGCCTCGTGGACGCTACTTCCCGCGCCCTGGCGGATTCGGAGGTCCGCCCCGCGAACCGTTCTTCGATGAAACTGTTCCAGGCGCCGCAGGCGGGACAGCGCCCCAGCCACTTGTGCGCCTCATAGCCGCATTCCCCGCAGGTGAAGAGGCTATGAAGTTTCGCCATCAGGAGACTGGGGACCCTCGGGCCTGCTGTCGCCCTTCTGGGCGGCGTGGATCAGGTCCTTCCTGGGTTTACGCTCCTTCGCCACCAGCTTCAGGATAGTATTGTCGTCCTTGCGGTCCACCAGCAGGGTAGAGCCGCTGGGGACGGCCCCGGCCAGCACCTCGTCGGCCAGGAGGTCTTCCACATACTGCTGGATGGCACGCCGGAGCGGCCTGGCCCCCATGGCGGGATCGTATCCCTTGTCGGCCAACAGCTCCTTGGCGGGATCGGTCAGCTTGATAGCCACATCCTTCTCCACCAGCTGCTTGCTAACCCGGGCGATCATCAGGTCGACGATCTCCTTGATGTTCTCGCGGGTCAACTGGTGGAAGACGATGACCTCGTCCACGCGGTTGAGGAACTCGGGCCGGAAGACCTTCTTCAGCTCGCCGGTGATGCGCGCCTTCATGTCCTCGTATTCCAGGCCCGCCTCTTCGGCATGGCTGAAACCGAGGGGCGCTCCCTTGGAGATCGTCTTGGCCCCGATATTCGACGTCATGATGACGATGGTGTTGCGGAAGTCGACGGTGCGGCCCTGCGCGTCCGTGAGACGGCCGTCCTCCAGGATCTGCAGGAGGATGTTGAACACGTCCGGGTGCGCCTTCTCGATCTCGTCCAGCAGGATGACCGAGTAAGGCTTGCGCCGCACGGCCTCGGACAGCTGGCCGCCTTCCTCGTAGCCGACATAGCCCGGCGGCGAACCGACCAGGCGGGAGACGGCGTGCTTTTCCATGTATTCTGACATGTCAACCTGGAGCAGCGCGTCCTCGTCGCCGAAGAGGAACTCCGCCAGCGTCCGCGCCAGCTCCGTCTTGCCCACGCCCGAGGGGCCCAGGAAGATGAACGAGCCGGTGGGACGGCGCGGGTCCTTGATGCCGGCGCGCGCCCGGCGGATGGCGCGGGAAACCGCTTTCAGGGCGGGATCCTGGCCCACCACGCGGCGGTGCAGCGCCTCTTCCATCCGCAGCAGCTTCTGGGACTCGCCCTCGGTGAGCTTGAACACCGGGATGCCGGTCCACATGGAGACGATGTCGGCGATCTCTTCCTCGCCGATGGCGACGACCTCGCGGCCCTCGTCGTTCTTCCACTCCTCGGCCAGCTCGCGCTTCTTGTTGGCCAGCTTGCGCTCCTTGTCGCGCAGGTTGGCCGCTTTTTCGAATTCCTGCGCCTCGATGGCGGCTTCCTTCTCCTTGCGCACCTTCTCGATCTCGGCTTCCAGCTCGCGGTACTGCGGCGGGGCCGTCATCGTCTTGATGCGCATGCGGGACGCGGCCTCGTCGATGACGTCGATGGCCTTGTCCGGCAGGAACCGGTCAGAGATGTAACGGGCCGACAGGCGGGCGGCCGCCCGCAGGGCCTCGTCGGTTATCTTGATGCGGTGATGCGCCTCGTAGCGGTCCCTCAGTCCGCGGAGGATCTGCTCGGTGTCCTCCTCGGTGGGCTCGTTGACCATAATCTGCTGGAAGCGGCGCTCCAGGGCGGCGTCCTTCTCCACATACTTGCGGTATTCATCGATGGTGGTGGCGCCGATCGTCTGCAGCTCGCCGCGGGCCAGCGCCGGTTTCAGGATGCTGGCGGCGTCGATGGCGCCCTCGGCGGCGCCGGCGCCCACGAGGTTATGCAGCTCGTCCACGAACAGGATGATCTCGCCGTGCTCGTAGATCTCTTTCATGACCTTCTTGAGGCGCTCCTCGAACTCGCCGCGGTACTTGGAGCCGGCCACCAGGGCGGCCAGGTCAAGCGTGTAGATCTGCTTGCCCTTCAGCAGCTCCGGGACGTCGTTGCGCGAGATGCGCTGCGCGAGGCCCTCGACGACGGCCGTCTTGCCGACGCCCGGCTCGCCGATCAGCACCGGGTTGTTCTTGGTGCGGCGCGACAGGATCTGCATGACGCGCTCGATCTCGGTCTCGCGGCCGACGACCGGGTCCAGCTTGCCGTCAGAGGCGAGCTTGGTCAGGTTCCGGCCGAACTGGTCCAGCAGCTTGACCCGCTTCTTCTGCTCGCCCTGCGGCACCGGCGAGCGGCGCGCGGAGCCGGTCAGCTTGCGCATGATCTCGTTGCGGATCTTTTCCGAATCGGCGTCGAACTCGAGCAGGATGCGCGCGGCCACGCCTTCGTTTTCCTTGATGAGGCCGAGCAGGATGTGCTCGGTGCCAATATAGTTATGACCCAGGGAAAGGGCCTCGCGCAGGGCCAGCTCCAGCACCTTCTTGGCGCGGGGAGTAAAGGGGATCTGGCCGGCGGCGGCCTCGTCGCCCATGCCCACGATCTGGGCGACCTGGATGCGCACCTCGTCGAGGGTGACATCCAGCGCCGTGAGCACCTGCGCGGCGATTCCTTCTTCCTCGCGCAGCAGGCCCAGGAGCAGATGCTCCGTCCCGATATAATTGTGTTTCAGCGATCTGGCTTCATCCTGCGCCAGTACAACTACCTGACGAGCCCTCTCGGTGAATCGTTCAAACATTTCTCGTCACCTTTTCTCTTTTGGGAATCCGCCCTGGATAACGCGCCAGCCCTAAAATCCGCGCCCGTTTTCCTAACTTTCCCGAGCGGCCTCCGCTCGAAACTCCCGCCCTGGAGGCGGATCTCGGCGGATCCGGTAAATTACCGCCCGCCTGGAAGCGATTCCAGAATCACGCCCTCCGGCGAGCTCCGGTTACTTCGCCGCCTGCCCGCGCATTTCCTTTGAAGGCCAATCGGCCGCGCCGTGCCCGGGCTTGAGTTCCTTCCTCTTTTCTTGCTGTTCTTGCTCTGACACTAGCTGGATATTCCAGTTATTTGCCGCTGGGGAGAACGCTACGGCATCCAACATGAAGGCTTCTAACAAGACCGCCGGCAACAAGCGCCGGCTGAGGTTTCGCGAGTTATGGAAACTGCGGCTCTTCTTGTCACTGCCGCTGATTATGTCTTGGTTAGCCTTCCCCCATCGGCTGTATCATTATAGCACATGCCGCAGATGGCTTAAACCGGCCCCAAAGAGGCCCAAAACCGCGCCATTACAGGGCTCCGGGCCTCCGACCGCAGGCCCGTTTTCTGGTGATATCATTGTGCAATCCCATCCAAAAAAGCAGGAGGCGCCTAGAATGGACGTCAAAGAGGCCATCAACCGGCGGCAGAGCGTTCGCGCTTTCAGCCGCAGATCCCTGGAAAGGGAGAAGCTGACCGCGGTCCTGGAAGCGGCCCTGAGGACACCGTCATGGGCCAATACCCAGCCCTGGGAAATCTACGTGGCCGCGGGCGAAGCTCTCGAAAGGGTGCGGGCCGCGTATATGGGGAGCTTCGAGCAGGAGGAGCCGCGCCGCTCCGACATCCCCCGCCCCGAAGCATGGCCGCCGGCGATGCTGAAACGCATGGAAGAGCTGCGCGAGGCGCGGGTGAAGGCGCTGGAGGCGGATCTCGGCGGCGAGGCGGCGCGCGCGGACATGATGACGCTCAACCGGGAGTTCTTCCGGGCGCCGGCGGTCATTTACCTGTGCATGGACCGCACGTTGACCCCGTGGTCGATCTTCGATATCGGCATGCTCGCCCAGAGCATCATGCTGGCGGCGACGGAAGCCGGGTTGGGCACGATCCCGGCTTACAACCTGGTGGTCTATCCGGACATCCTGCACGAGGAACTTGACATCCCGGAGGAGCTGTCAGTCATCATCGGCATCGCCATCGGCTACCAGGATGAAGACCACCCGCAGAACCGGTTCCGCAGTAAGCGGCGCGCAGCCTCGGAAGCGGTGAGGATCAGAGAGAACTGAATTTACTTCAGCAAGAGCTTCCAGCCCAGATATCGCAAAGCACTTCCGCCTGCTCCAGCACGGTTTGTGTCGCCTGCTCCTGCTTGTCAGGTGGATAGCCGTACTTTCTCAAGATGCGCTTAACAAGCACACGCAGATGGGCACGCACGTTCTCGCGCAGGGTCCAGTCGATGGTAGCATTCTTGCGAACCGTGACAACCAGCTCCTGGGCGATCTGCTTCAGCGTTGCGTCGCCTAACACCGAAACGGCGCTGTCGTTGGTTTCCAGAGCGTCATAGAATGCCAGCTCGTCGCCGGACAGGCCCAGCTCTTCGCCGCGCCTGTCCGCCGCGCGCATCTCGCGGGCCAGCCCGATCAGCTCCTCGATCACCTGCGCCGCCTCAATAGCGCGGTTATGGTACTTGCGCAACGCCTGTTCCAGCAGCGCCGCGAAGGAGCGGGCCTCGACGACGTTCCGGCGCCGCCTGTTTTTGATCTCGCCGTCCAGCAGCTTCCTGAGCGTCTCCACGGCCAGGTTCTTCTGCGGCATGCCGCGGACCTCATCGAGGAATTCCTCAGAAAGAATTGATATGTCGGGCTTCTTGATCCCAGCGGCATCAAAGATGTCGATTACTTCGCCGGCCACTACAGCGCCGGAAACTATCTGCCGGATTGCGTGGTCCAGGTCCGCCGGTGCCCGTTCGCTCACAGCTTTCTTTACCAGCGCTGATTTGACTGTCTGGAAAAAGCCGACATCATCCCGGATCTGCTTTGCCTCGTCTGCTGGAACAGCCAGAGCAAAAGCCTTTGATAGATCATTGACAACCATAACGAGACGATTCTTGCCATCCTCCTGGGCTAGGATGTGATCCTGGGCGGCTGGCAGCAGCCGTAGTTGCTGCGCCGGATTACCCGCCCACGACGACCAGTCAAAGCCATGGAAAAGCCCCAGGCAGATCTCGTATCTCTCCCGCATGAGCGCCACCGCTTCAGCTTTGTCAATGGCCGCCTCGCCTGTGCCACCACTTTCCGTGTACACAGCCAGCGCCTGCTTCAGCTCGGGCGCCAGCCCCAGGTAATCGACCACCAGGCCGCCCGGCTTATCCCGGAAGACCCGGTTTACCCGCGCGATGGCCTGCATCAGACCGTGGCCGCGCATCGGCTTGTCCGCGTACATGGTATGCAGGGAAGGAACGTCGAAGCCTGTCAGCCACATATCACGCACAATGACAAATTTAAAAGGATCATCCGGATCACGGAAACGCTCAGCCAGCCGCTCGCGCCGCTCCTTGTTGCGGATGTGTTTCTGCCACTCCGGCAGATCTGAAGCCGACCCGGTCATGACTACCTTGATGGCGCCCTTCTCGTCATCTTCATCAAACCATGCGGGGCGAAGCGCGACGATGGCGTCATGCAGATCGACGCAGATGCGCCGGCTCATGCCAACCGCCAGGCCCTTGCCGTCCATGACCGCAAGGCGCTCCTCAAAATGGGATACCAGGTCTTCGGCGATCCTGCTTATACGCTTCTTGGTTCCCACCAGCGCTTCCAGCTGGGCCCACCTGGTCTTGAGCCGTTCCTTGTGTTCAACCTCCTCGCCCTCGGTCGCCGCTTCAAACTCGGGGTCAACGCGGGGCATCTCCTCAGCGTCAAGCGCCAGCTTTGCCAGCCGGCTCTCGTAATAGATGGGCACGGTTGCATGATCATCCACGGCACGCTGTATGTCATACACGCTGATGTAGTCACCAAACACCGCACGGGTGTTCTTGTCCGCCAGTTCTATGGGCGTGCCGGTGAACCCGATGAAGGAGGCGCCGGGCAAGGCGTCGCGCATGTGCCGGGCATAGCCGTCAATGAAGTCATACTGGCTGCGGTGGGCCTCGTCGGCGATGACCACAATGTTGCGCCGCTCCGACAGCGCCGGATGGAAATCGCCTTTCTGCTCCGGGAAGAATTTCTGGATGGTGGTAAAAATGACCCCGCCCGACGCTACTTTAAGCTTCCGGCGCAGGTCGGCACGGCCGGCCGCCTGTACCGGCGGCTGCCTGAGCAGATCCCGGCAACGGGAGAAGGTGCCGAACAGCTGGTCGTCGAGATCGTTGCGGTCCGTGAGCACAACGATGGTGGGATTCTCCATCTCCGGCTCCAGAATGATGCGGCCGGCGTAAAACGCCATGGTGAGGCTTTTGCCGGAGCCCTGCGTGTGCCAGACCACGCCGATGCGCCGGTCGCCGGGCTCGCCGCCCGGTTTGGCCGGCGCCTCATAGCTGCTGCCTGCCTCCGCCGCCAGGCTGGCGCCGGCAAGCATCTGTGACGCACGCAAAGTCTCTTCTACTGCAATATCAACAGCATGGAACTGGTGATAGCCGGCCATCTTCTTGACCAGCCCGCCGCCGGCTTCCTCTTCAAAAACGATGAAATGCCGGACAAGTTCAAGCAGCCGCCGCCTGTCCAGCATTCCCTTGGCAATTACTTCGAGTTCCGGCAGCCGGGCGTCATCCAGTTCGCTGCCGGAGATGGTGCGCCAGGGCTTGAACCATTCGCGCCCGGCGGTGAGCGTGCCGGTGCGGGCCTCGATGCCGTCGGAGATGAGCAGGGCTTCGTTGTAGTCGAAAAGCGAGGGGATCTCCGCCTTGTAGGTCTGGAGCTGTTGATAAGCGGACCAGATGGTGGCATTCTCGTCAGCAACGTTCTTAAGCTCGATAACGATGAGCGGCAGGCCGTTGACAAAAATGACGATGTCCGGACGCCGGTTGCTATTGTTTTCAATGACGGTAAACTGGTTGACCGCCAGCCAGTCATTATCATTAGGATTATCGAAATCAATTACCCGCGCCTGGGCGCCGGCGATGCTTGCGTCCGGCCGTTTGTACTCGACGGTGACGCCCTCGACAAGCAGCTTGTGGAAGGCCCGGTTGCGCGATTCGAGGGATGGGCCATCAACCCGGGTGAGCCGGCGAAAGGCGTCATCGAGGGCTGCGGATGGGAGACCGGGGTTGAGCCTGCTTAGCGCCGCGCGCAGCCTTCCTTCCAGGATTATCTGCCCGTAATCACTCCGCTCCGCCGCCGGCATGTCCGGGGCGATGTCGGGGCCGTGGAGGACCCGGTAGCCGAGATCCGCCAGCCACTCAAGGGCAGCGGCCTCGACACCGGATTCAGTGAAGCCGGGGGTCATGTTGCGCCGCCACCCAACCGGCATTTATACGAAATTTTGAACGTCCGAGGATTCCTCTGAAGTTGCCGCCCAAACATCATGCCAGCCATTTTTCGGATGGTGTCAACAGGAATTCTTCCAGCGGTATGCCGTTTGCACCCACGAGCAACGTGCGCGAAACACCAAATTCATCGGCGAACGCTGTCATGCCCGGGAGCCTTGTCTTTTTAAGGCCACTCTTGACCTCGATTGCTACCAGTTTGCCCCCGTTGCAGATGACGAAATCGACCTCACGGTCCCCCCGCGACCAATAATATAACTCGGCCGTTGTGCCAATAAGGCCGTTTACGAGGCAGGCGCCCACCGCCGTCTCAACGAGGGGCCCCCAGTATTCCGTATCCTTCCTGGCCCCTCCAAAGCCTGTCCGCGAGGCCGAGGTCATGAGCCCCGTGTTCAGGGCTAACAATTTGGGACTTGATGCACGCCGCCGCACCTGCTGGCCTGCATATTTTTGCAGACTGGCGATCAGCCCGGCGCTCCTGAGCAAATCCAGGTAATGAGCAATTGTCGTGGTATTGCCAGCATCCTGCAGTTGCCCCAACATCTTCTGGAACGAGAGCACGCGCCCCGAGTAGCTGCATCCCAGATCGAATACGCGCCGGAGCAGAGCCGGTTTATCAACGCGGGTCATCAGCAGGATGTCCCGGGATATCGTCGGCTCAATCAGGGACTCGCGGATATACCGGCTCCAACGCTCTTCATCATCGATAAGCTGAGCAGCGCCGGGATATCCTCCAAAATAAATGAACTGGTCGAGACTGAAAGAGAAGGCTTCGCGCATCTCCGCGAGTGACCAATGCGTAATATGCGTAACCTCGTAACGGCCGGCCAGACTGTCACCGAGACCCTTTTGCACGAGCGGGGCGGCAGAACCGAGAATTATGACTTGCAGGCGAGAGCCACCGGCTGTGTCCTCATCCCAGAGTCTTTTTACAGTCTCCGACCAGTCAGGGATTTTCTGAATCTCATCGAGAACCAGCAGAGCGCCAGTCCCTTTGGCGGCTGTGTTGACACTGTGCCGGGCGGTTTCCCATTGCTGCTCCAGCCACGACCTGTCCTTAAGCGCAGGCTCATCAGCCGTAGCGTAGTGCGCCGGCCCCGCGAACGCACCGATAACCTGCCGGGCGAGGGTGGTTTTGCCGGTTTGCCGCGGGCCGCTCAGCACCTGGATGAAACGCCTCTTTTCTAAGACACGCTTTAAGAGAACCTGGAATGTGGCTCGTTTAAATATGGCCATTTACAGCCTTCTTACAAATTACTCAATACTCTGAGTAATTTTACTCGATTGATTGAGTAATTTGCAAGGAAATTACCAGCAGGGATTCAGCTAAACATGCATTTAATGCATATTGCTTTGATGATGCATGTTGGGTTCAGTCTTCAGCAAACATCTTCCACAGCGGCACGTTGTTCTCGGCATCGTCCAGGTCATTGTTGATCTCATCCAGATCAAAGGCTTCGGGATCGAAGCCGCCGCCGATCCATTCCCGCAGCTCTTCATGACGCGGGTTGGTTGCGTCGTTGATAGCCTCCAGGAATTCGCCGTAGCCCCACGGCCCGCCAACGTCTTCAGGCG
>JAJYIN010000224.1 GCA_021790075.1 Actinomycetes bacterium
TGGACGCCCGCGGCTTCATCGAGGTGGAGACGCCTATCATGCAGACCATCCCCGGCGGCGCCACCGCCCGCTCCTTCGAGACGCACCACAACGCGCTGGACATCGACCTCTACATGCGCATCGCCCTGGAGCTGCACCTGAAGCGGCTGCTGGTGGGCGGCTTTGACAAGGTGTATGAGGTTGGCAGGATTTTCCGCAACGAAGGCATCTCCACCAAGCACAACCCCGAGTTCACCATGATGGAATCGCAGCAGGCCTACGCCGACTACAATGACGTCATGGAGATGATCGAGGAGTTGGTGGCGCATATCGCCCAGGAGGTGCTGGGCACGCTCAGGGTTCCCTGGAAGGGGGAAGAGCTCGACCTGGCGCCGCCCTGGCCCCGGCACACACTGCGGGAAGTCATCGGGGAATACAGCGGTATTGACTTCATGGAATATCCGGAGCGGGACGCGCTGATGGAAGCGGTGAGGCGGACGTTCCAGGAGCGGGGGCTGCCCATCACCTTTGATGACTCGGTCTCCTGGGGCAAGCTGGTGGACGAGCTGCAGTCCAACTTCGTGGAACCGCAGCTGATCCAGCCGGCCTTCATCATCGATTACCCGCTGGAGCTGTCGCCGCTGGCTCGGCCCAAGGAAAACGACCCCGCCCTGGTGGAGCGCTTCGAAGGTTTCATCGGCGGCATGGAGGTGGCCAACTGTTTCAGCGAACTTACCGATCCCCTCGACCAGCGGGCCCGCTTCGAGGAGCAGGCCGCCCAGCGCGAGGCCGGCGACGAGGAGGCCGGCTACGTGGACGAGGATTTCCTGAGCGCCCTCGAGTACGGCATGCCCCCCAGCGGTGGCTCCGGCCTCGGAATCGACCGCCTCTGCATGATCCTCACGGACTCACCCTCCATCCGCGACGTTATCCTCTTTCCGCTGCTGAGGCCGGAGAAATAGCTGTCGCTGTGGCAGGCTGTGCGTTCCGCGACAGTGGACTTTCCGGGAACTGTCGGATAGAATAATCTGTAAATCAGAATTTCAGACAATTTGTATTTATGGCGAAATCAGGAACGAAAGACAAATATCCTGAACCGGAGAATCTGGCCGGCGCTTCGCTCATCCGCGAGACAGGCAAAGTGGGCAAGCGGGGAACTATCGTCATTGCTGCTTCTCTCCGGCGCCGGTTCGGGCTAAAAGAGGGTTCGCTCATCATCGAGGAGGAGAAGGAGGACGGCGTGCTCATCCGCCCGGCTGTGGCCATGCCGGTCGAGGTCTACAGCAACGAGAGGCTGGCCGAGTTCCTGTTATCCAACGCTGTCGATGAGGATGACTACCAGAAGGCCTGCCGGGAAGTAGACAAAATGGGTCTTGACCCGGATTCTGTCAGGCACCGGCGACCTGGCCATTCGTAACAGGTGGACCGCATCTTTCTCGATGCGAACATCCTCTTTTCCGCGGCCTACATGCCCGCGGGGGGCCTCAAGCGGCTGTGGCTGCTAGCCCGGGAAGGCAAAGCAGAGCTATTATCCTCAACATACGCGGTCGAAGAGGCAAGCCGCAACCTGAGCACGGAGGCGCAAACGAGGAATCTGCAGAAACTGCTCAGGCGTGTCACGGTCTCCGCCTCGTCAATGACCGAATGCCGCCAGGTCGAGGCGGCGGATCTTCCGGAAAAAGACAGGCCCATCCTGCAAGCCGCCATAGATATGAAAGCTACTCATCTGCTCACGGGCGACGTCACCCACTTCGGTCATCTTTACGGAATGACTATCGAGGGTGTTACCATTCTTACTCCTGCGGAATATCTGAAAGGAAGATAAGTGGGCAGCGCTTCCGCAGCAGGCCGCAAAGCCAAACCCAAGCCTTCAGCCAAACAGGAAAAGGCCGCAGGCGGCGCTCTCGAAGCCAAACTCTGGCAGGCCGCTGACGCCCTGCGCAACAACATGGACGCCGCCGAGTACAAGCATGTCGTCCTCGGCCTCATCTTCCTCAAGTACATTTCTGACGCTTTCGTGGCCCAGCACAAGGAGCTGACCGCGCAGGTCGCCGAGGGCGCCGACCCGGAAGATCCGGACGAGTACCGCGCCGTCAACATCTTCTGGGTGCCGCAGGAGGCCCGCTGGGAGCATCTGAAAGCCAGCGCGCCCCAGCCCGCCATCGGCAGGCTGGGTCGACGACGCCATGAGCGCCATCGAGCGTGACAACCCCTCGCTTAAAGGCGTGCTCCCCAAGGATTACGCTCGCCCGGGCCTCGACAAACAACGTCTCGGCCAACTTATCAACCTCGTCAGCGATATCGGCCTCGGCAGCCCTGCCGACCGCGCCAAGGATATTCTGGGCAACGTCTACGAATATTTCCTGGCCCGTTTTGCCAGCGCCGAGGGCAAGAAGGGCGGCCAGTTCTACACGCCGGCGCGGGTGGTGCGTGTGCTGGTGGAGATTCTGGCGCCGTACAAGGGCCGCGTCTACGACCCCTGCTGCGGCTCCGGCGGCATGTTTGTCAGCAGCGAGAAGTTCACCGAGGCCCACCGCGGCAAGCTGGGGGATATATCAATCTACGGCCAGGAATCGAATTACACCACCTGGCGCCTGGCCAACATGAACCTGGCCATCCGCGGCATCGATGCCCGCATCGCCCACGGCGACACCTTCCACAACGACCAGAACCCTGACCTCAAGGCGGATTACGTGCTCGCCAATCCGCCCTTCAATGACAGCGACTGGCGCGGCGAGCTGCTTAAGAATGACAAACGCTGGGTTTACGGCGCGCCGCCGAAGGGCAACGCCAACTTCGCCTGGGTGCAGCACTTCATTTATCATCTGGCGCCGGCCGGCCTGGCCGGCTTTGTGCTGGCCAACGGCTCCATGTCATCG
>JAJYIN010000225.1 GCA_021790075.1 Actinomycetes bacterium
GGGTCGCCGCCGATCATCATGCAGTAACCTTCCTCAAGGCCCCAGATTCCGCCGCTGGTGCCCACATCCAGGAAGCGGACACCCTTTTCCGACAGGTCCCGGGCCCGGGCCATGGAATCCCGGTAGTTTGAATTCCCGCCGTCGATGAGAGTGTCGCCGGCCTCCAGGAGCGGCCGCAGCTCGCCGATCACCTCGCCGGTGATTCTGCCGGAAGGGACCATCAGCCAGATATGGCGCGGCTGCGTGAGGGCCGCCACCAGGTCGCCGAGGCTGCCGGCCTTCCGCGCGCCTGCTTTCCCAGCCGCCGCCAGCGCCTGGCTGTCGGGATCGAATGCGACGACTTCATGTCCGTCCCCGATCAGCCGCTCGGCCATGTTGCCGCCCATCTTTCCCAGTCCCACCAGACCCAGTTCCATAGCTGTCTCCTTCCGGTTATACAGTCTCTGCCGAGATGTGGTCCCTTCTGGCCCCTGATCTCGTCAAGCGGGGCGAATGTCGCCTCCGGGAGGTTTATCCTATATGCATTGATTCCCTTTTCCGGCGATTTCAAAAGCAGGAATGGTGGCGGCGGCAAGAAGCCGGGTCGGGAACAAGAAGGATAAGTTCGCGGAGCGGGAATCATCACGGCACGACCGCTGGACTTTCGCCGGCCGGCCTGCTTGGCTTATGCATGTCTGTCCATTGTTGCCATGAGGAACCCAAGGAAAATCCTGATTGTTGCGGCCGCCTGCCTGGCGGCCTTGCCGGCGCTAGGGGGCTGCGGCGGCAACGGCGTGCCGCCCGTGGATACCGGCACGGTGAGCACCGTCACCGGACCGCCGCCGGCCACGACCGCCTTTACTCTTACCAGCCAGAACTTCCAGGAAGGGGGCGCGATTCCTCCGGCGCTTGCCTGCCAGTCAAAGAACGGCGGCAACCAGCCACCCCAGCTGTCCTGGTACAATCCTCCCGCCGGCACCGCTTTCTTCGCCGTCATGATGGAAGACCAGAACCCGCCCTGCGGCGCCGGAGACAGCGCCTGCCGCCACTGGTCGGTGTTTAACATCCCCGGCTCGGTGACGCAGCTTCCCTGTGGCCGCGGGGTCTCCGGGGTGCCCGGGGCGGTGGAGGGCCAGAATTACCTGGGTCAGAGCGGCTACGCGGGACCATGCTCGCCGGTGCCGCATACCTACAACATCACCGTTTATGCCCTCAAGACGGGCGTTCCCGCAAGCAGCGACACGGCCGTGACCCGCAGCTCGTTCCAGGCGGCATACGGGGACCTCATCCTGGGCTCCGCCACTCTGTCGGGAACGTTCACGCCGTAACCGGCCGGATCCTTTCTTCCCGTCCTTCGCAGTTACTTTTCTCCGGCGTTTCTCCAGGAGACGGACCGGCCGTTGGTCACGGTCACTTTTCTCAAGAGCCTCCCGGCGACGGATCGGGTTGACTTAGTTGACGTCATTTATTCTTATTGAATATATTTGACTTGCAACTTTAGTATGCAATTACTGGGGTTGGGTCAGCGCTGACCGTCCGACGATTGCCAATGAAATATTATCCGCAGGATATGGGTTGGGAAAAAACGCACGCACCGTTCTAATCGTTTTTCTTTTCGGTATCTTATTCGCTGAGCGCTTCATGCTCGTGTTCGGAGTCCCTTATCTTTTTCAGCTGCTGGTTGCCAAGCCGTACGCGCAGGCCAGCGGCTCGATGGAGCCCGCCATTCACATTGGAGACCGCATTCTCGTTGACCGCCTGGCTTACGATTTTTCAGATATGAAACGGGGTGACATCGTGGTGTTCGACCACGTCCCGGGTGAAAACCCAGGTGTGGTGATGATAAAACGCATCGTCGGGCTGCCTGGAGACGCAGTCGAGATCAGGGACGGAAAAGTCCTGGTTAACAAGCTGGAATTTGTGACTCCAGGCGCTGCGTCACCTACGTATGCCATGAAACCGGTGACCGTGCCGGCGGGCGACCTTTTCCTGCTGGGAGACAACCGGAATGAAAGCTATGACAGCCACAAATGGGGCTGCATTCCGGAGCAATATGTGCTTGGCCGCGTGGATTTGATCTACTGGCCTGTTAATCACGGGACCGTAACAAAATGAATTGACCGGTCCAGCCGCTGGCTGCAAGAATCAGACTGGGGTACGGACTCCTTTAACGCAGCGACACCTCGTGCAGCGCATGCCCCACGAGCTTCTCTTCGGAGGTAACGGCCAGATCTCCCAGCGCCACGATGCCGACGAGCATGCCGTTTTCCAGTACCGGCAGCCTGCGGATCTGGTTCCGGGCCATCAGGTCGGACGCCTCCTCGATGCTCATGTCGGGGCTGGCGGTGATCAAATTCCCGGAAGCGTACTCGCCTACCTTTGCCTGAGTGATGTCAATATTCTTCGCCACCGCGCGCACGGTAATATCGCGGTCGGTGATGATGCCGATGAGATTCCCATTCTGATCAAGGACCGGCATCGAGCCCACATTCAGCCGCGCCATATTCTGGGCGCAGGCGGCCAGCGTGTCGTTTTCACTGCAGGTAACCACTTCTTTTGTCATGACTTCTGAGACGATCATCTTGCATCCCCCTTTTTACCGGTAACTTAAGTCCATTAGCTTACCCATCGTTCTTTAATCGAAACTCTGGGGTTTCGACCAAGCGAGCCGTTGAGGAGCTGGAAACCGCGCTGTTCAGGCGGCGCCCGGAAACTGTGGGCCAGGTCCACGAGGCGGCGAAGAAATCGTGCGGGTCCTTGCTGAGCTCATGCCTGGTCAACAGCTCCACCACCCGGTTCACCCTCTCCGGGCTGGCGACATCACCCGCCTCCGGAATGGAAGGAAATCAGATGATGGAAGAACACCTAATGTCA
>JAJYIN010000226.1 GCA_021790075.1 Actinomycetes bacterium
CGCTCTCCAGGGAGAGCTTGATGGCGCATATCTCGCTGACGGCAATGCCTGCCGTCACCAGGCGCTGGTTGATCTCGGCCGCCCGGGAGGCGTCCGTGTCGATGAGAAGGACGCCGGTGTCCTGCGTGCTCACCTGGCCGATTCCCTCCAAGCCCGCGAGCAGCTCCCGGGCCCTGTCCACCGGCGCCGCCCGCAGACGCAGCTTGGCGCCGTGCCGGAGGTCGTCCAGGGTGCCTTCCGTGACCAGTTTCCCGTCCTTGACCACTCCTACGCGGTCACAGATCTGCTCCAGCTCGCCCATCAGGTGGCTCGAGAGCAGCACCGTCCGCTCGCCCCGGCCGAGATTGCGGACCAGCTGCCGCATCTCGGCGATGCCCGCCGGGTCCAGCCCGTTGGTGGGCTCGTCCAGGATTAGCAGCTCAGGGTCTTTCAGCAGAGCCGACGCCATTCCCAGCCGCTGCTTCATGCCCAGGGAGTAGGTGCGGAATTTGTCGCCCGCCCGGCCGGTCAGTTCCACTTCCTCGAGCACGGGATCGATGCGCGAATAAGGGGCCTCGGCGTGCCTGGCCAGCACCTTGAGGTTGTCGCGCCCGGACAGGTACGGATAAAACGCGGGCGTTTCCACCAGGGAGCCGACCCGCGCCAGCACGGCCGGAGCACCGGCCCTGCCGTCCAGGATCCGGCATTCTCCTGATGTGGGGCGGACCAGCCCCAGGAGCATGCGCAGCGTCGTAGTTTTGCCGGCGCCGTTCGGCCCCACAAAGCCATAGACTTCGCCGCGCCTCACGTTCATGGTGAGGCCGTCCACGGCCATGATGTTGCGGTAACGCTTGGAAAGCCCCCGGGTTTCTATAACCAGGTCTTCGATATCAGCCTCGTTCCTTTCCTGTTAGCACTATATCCCACGATGGCGGCAAAGATGAACTCCCTCCCGGGAAGCTGCCGGATATTAACTTCCTCGGGGAAGTCGCCAAATATGAACTTACGCTTCTGATGGGGATTGACAGCGACAGGCCGTTTAAGTATTCTACGCCGTAGAATTTATTTTTCTACGATGTAGAGCATTAACTCGCGGGAGCCGGAAGTTGAAAATGCGGAGCAAAAACGCGGGCAGCAATGGCGGCCCCGGAGACGGCCGGAGATCACGGCTGAGCCGGGAGGTCATCATCGAAACCGCGCTCAGGATCGTGGATGAGGAAGGGTACGGCGCTCTCTCCATGCGGCGCCTGGGGGCGAAGCTGGGGGTCGACCCGATGGCCGTTTATTACCATATCCCCGGCAAATCCGCGCTGCTGGACGGCTTTGTCGAGACGGTGATGGGCAGCATCGACCTTTCCCTGGACGACCCGGCCCAGCCGGTCGAGGAACGCCTCCGCGTCGCGGCCCATGTCTACCGTGAAGCCCTGCTGGCACATCCGGGCGCGTTGCCGGTGATGGCGGTGCGGCCGCTCAATACGCCCACCGCGCTCAGGCCCGTGGAGCTGCTCCTGGGCATCTACCGCCAAACGGGTTTCTCACCAACCGACGCCCTCGCGGCCGTCAATATTTTCGGCCGCTTCATCCTGGGCGTTGTCCTCCTGGAGGTCCAGCAGCTGAAGGATGCCGGGATGGTTGAGGAAGAAGGGAAAACATACGAGGCGCTGCTCGGCTCCCTGCCGCCGGAGGAATTCCCCCTCATGAATGAAGTCTTCCAATCGGGGAAGTTTATTGGTCTCGAGGCCGAGTTTGACCGGGGCGTGAGGGCGCTGATCAGCGGGCTGTGCAGCCAGTTCGGCAGCGGCCGCCAGTCCCGTAGCGGCGGCCAGCCGGGCAGCAGTAGGCGGCATTACGGCGGCGGCAGGCCGGGCAGCGCGGCAAAATCCGGCGGCAGCGGGGGTTCTGGAGGCGCCGGGAAGTCTGGCGGCGGCCACTGGTCAAACGGCGCAGGGAAAGGGGAAGATAAATGAGGCTCTCAACCGGCCGGCTGGCCAGGGGCTGCGCCCGCCATCCCTGGCTGACCATCGGCATCTGGCTCGCCGCCGGCGCCCTGGCGGTATTCTTCATATCCCGCCTGCTCGGGAGCGCCCTCACCAGTGAGATGACATTCACCAGGGAGCCGGATTCGCAGAAAGTGCGGAACCTGATCGCCGCCCGCCTGCGCGGTCCGGAAAAGATCAATGAGGTCATCATCGTTTCCTCCCCGGACGCCACGGTCGACTCGCCTGAATTCAAGAGCGCGGTCAACAAGATGAGACAGGATGTCAGCGATCTCGGTTCCAGCGTGGTGTCTGGCGGCATCAGTTATTACCAGACGCATGACCCGTCGATGGTCTCCGCCGACCGTCATACCACGATCATACCGGTGGTCATGAGCGGCGGCCTGGCCCAGGCGGAAAAGAACATAGACAAGTTAGAGGCGGTCCTGGACCGTGACTCCCGGCAGACGGGCTTCCAGATGCTCACCACCGGCGTCGCCAGCACCAACAACGACTTCAACAAACTGTCGGAGACCGACCTGCAAAGAGCCGAGTTGATCGGCATCCCCATCGCCATGATCATCCTGATCCTCGTCTTCGGCACCCTGGTGGCGGCCGGCCTGCCGCTGCTCCTGGCCGGCTTCTCGATCGTGATCGCCGTGGGCATCACCGCTGTTGTCGGGCAGGCGTTCGAGATGAGTTTTTTCGTGGTCAATATGATCACGATGATGGGCATGGCCGTCGGGATCGATTACTCCCTGTTTGTAGTTTCCCGTTACCGTGAGGAAATGATGCGGGGGCATGACAAGCTGGAAGCGATCGGGATAGCCGGCGCCACCGCCAGCAAGGCGGTGCTGTTTAGCGGCATGACGGTCATCCTGGCGCTGGCGGGCATG
>JAJYIN010000031.1 GCA_021790075.1 Actinomycetes bacterium
ACCGGGGCTTTTAGAATCTATCTCAAAAGGCATCTCCTGCTGCGGCCGGCTGCAAAGGCCATGGCCGCGACGGACAACTTTTTGAGATTGATTCCAAGCTGAAGAAAAAGCAGATGGGGCGGCCCGGGTGCCTGCCTACTGCTGGCCTCTGGAACCCCCTGGCAGGCTCGGCAGGTTTATGCCGGTGGTATCGGTGCCGCCATCGACCGATTTCGTCTTGACATTGCTGGGCAGCTCGAAGAGGCTGTCGGGAACCGAGCCCACATTCGTGTAGTTGAAAACGGTGGTGTCAGTAGTGCCCGCGGTGGCGTCCTCGATGACCATCTGGCTGGGAAGGCCGTTGGGGCCTTTGAACTCGATGGTCAGTTTGCCCTGGCCGGGAACGTTGTATTCCCAGGTGTCGCCGGAACCGCCTGTCCTGGGGAAGTAGGCATAGGCGCCGAGAATCAGAGCCGGGTTGAACGCCGCATAGGACTGGTCCGCAGAACCGGTGGATTCGACGGCCTTATCGCCAGTGACCACCCAGGTCTTCTGCTGCTGGTTGTTGTAGATGATGTAAGAGGTCGGATCGTTCGCGTCGTCCCAGCGCCAGCTGCCGTTCTTCTGCGACCACTTGCCATGCGGCTTGCCGTTTTCCACGATCTCGACTGTCATTTCCAACTGCTTCAACTGGTCGATCTGGCTGGCGAGGGTATCAGATGCTGTCCCTCCCCCGGCGCCGTTCGTCGCTGTATTAAGAAGGTTCTGAGCCTGCTGGGCGTTATCATTTCCGCCGCAGCCGGTCCAGACCAGCAAGGTCATCAGGCCCGCGATTGCCGCAACCCCAAGCCACGCAAACTTCTTTGTCATGCTCTCCCTTTCCTAGCACAGTGACAGGAATGCCCGCAAAAAATAACGCAAGGAATATATCACAGTGGGAAGCTCCGGGCTATCCAGTCAATTAATTGCGTGGCGCTTGAATAAATTCTTGCAAAGTCCTGCTATCAGCCAATATAATACCGGATGATGTCTTCTGCCGAACCTACATCAGCAACCCCGGTAAGGACCCTTGAGCAGCGGCTGGATGCCCTCAGCCGGGCGAATGAAATTCGTTCCCGGCGGGCCCGCCTCAAGAAGGACCTGAAACGGGGAGAAAAGAAAATCGACGATATCCTTGCCGACCCGCCCGATTTCATCAAAACGGCCAAGGTTGTGGATGTCCTGCTGGCCGTGCCCAATTGTGGCAAGGTGAAATCAACAAAAGTGCTCAATCACTGCCGCATCAGCCCGAACAAGACAGTGGGCGGCCTCTCCGAGAGACAGCGGCGGGAGCTGGTTGCTTTTTTTCGCCGTTAAGCGGAACGATCGTCGCGCAGACCCGCCGCCCGAGCAGCTCCGCAACGGGACCAGGCGGGGCAGGCTCCTGGTCATCTCCGGCCCTTCGGGAGCCGGCAAAGGCACACTCATAGGCAGAGTCCTTCCCCATCTGCCCAACACCTTCCTTTCCAGATCAGCCACCACCAGGCCCAGGCGTCCCGAAGAGCGGCAGGGGCGCGAATATTATTTCCTTTCCCCCCAGGAGTTTGAGGACCGGGCAAAAAAGGGAGAGTTTCTTGAACACGTAAAGTACGGCTCCAGTTCTTACGGGACTTTGAAAAGCGTCGTGGAGGACGATCTGGCGGCAGGACGCAACGTAATCCTGGAGATCGAGCTGGAGGGAGCCCGCAACGTGCGCCGGCTTTTGCCTGAGGCAGCGCTCATTTTCATCGCGCCGCCGGATTTCGCAGAGCTGGAGAGCCGGCTCAGGGGAAGGAGCACCGAAGCCGAAGAGGAAGTCGCCGCCCGGCTGGAGCGCGCCCGGGAGGAACTTGCGTCCCGGAATGAATTTGACTACATTATAGTCAACCAGACCGTCGATCAAGCGGCGGCTGAACTCGAAAAAGTGATAAAAACCGAACTTGAGGGAGGCTCAAGTTGAACAAACCCCGCATCGACGCGCTGCTGGAGAAGGTTGATTCCAAGTATGCGCTTGTTACCATGGCTGCCAAACGCGCCCGCCAGATCAACAACTATTACCGCGCCCGCGAAGGGGGCGCCATCGATGAAATCCCGCCGCCGCTGGTGGACACGCGCAGCAAGAACATCCTCACCATCGCCCTGGAAGAGATTGCAGCCGGCAAGATCGGTTACCGTTACCGGGTCTGAAGCAGAGTCCTCCAGTCAATCGGGCCAATCGGGTGGCCGCGGGGGATATTTGCGGTCCCTTCTCTCAGAATCTATCTCAAAATTAACCACGAAGCATCCTTGCAATGAGTAACGAGCGCCGCCAGATCGTCCTGGGAGTCACGGGCAGCATCGCCGCCTGCAAATCGGTGGAGCTGCTGCGCCTGCTCGTGCAGGCAGGTTTTGACGTCCGGGTCATCCAGACGGCCGCCAGCCGCAATTTCGTCGGCATGGACGCTTTCCAGGCTGTCAGTGGACGCCCGGTGCTTTCGGAGATGTTCGAGGGCGGCGATACCATCACGCCGGCAGCCGGCGCCCAGGCTGGTTCCGGCCCCTCCCCGGATTTCACCCACATCGAGCTGGCGCGCAGCCGGCTCTTGCTGATTGCGCCTGCTACCGCCAACACCATCGGCAAGATGGCGGCGGGCATTGCCGACAACCTCCTGCTTTCCACGTACCTGGCCTGCGCCTGTCCCGTAGTCGTCTGCCCGGCCATGAACTGCCGCATGTGGGAACACCCGGCTGTTCAGGACAACCTGCGGCTGCTTGAGCGGCGGGGCGTCATCGTTGTTCCTCCTGAGACCGGGATGCTTGCCTGCGGGGAGGAAGGCGCCGGCCGTCTGGCGGAACCGCCCCGCATTCTTGCGCGGGTCATCCAGTTGCTGGGAGAGCCTGTCCATGGCGATCTGGAAGGACTGCGCGTGCTGGTGACGGCGGGCGGCACCAGGGAACCGATAGATTCGGTCAGGTTCATCACAAATCGCTCCAGCGGCAAAATGGGATTTGCCATTGCCGAGCGCTCTTTCAGCCGCGGCGCCAACGTCACAGTGATTGCCGCCAACTGCTCTTTGCCCAGGAATCCGGGCATCCGGTACCTTGACGTAGTGACTTCTTCGGAGTTGGCTCGCGTTCTCAATGCTGAGATGGGCGGTTTTGATGTTCTGTTTATGACTGCGGCTGTTTCGGATTATAAAGTTTCGGGAACAGGGACAATGGGAAAGATTGAACGAGTGGACAAAAAAGACTTGCAGCTGGTGCCAACAAGTGATATTGTTTCCAGCTTAGATAGGAATAATAAATGTAGTCTTAAGGTAGGATTTGCAGCCGAGTATGGAGAAGATAACCTGGAACGCGCCAGGGAGAAAATGTTTAGCAAGGATTTGGACATGATCGTCTTCAATGATATATCCCGTTCCGATACAGGGTTTGATTCCGATGATAACGAAATCACTATTATGGCCAAGGACAGGGGGGATGTATTTGTCGATAAAACATCCAAAGCAGAGTGCGCTGAGCGGATTCTCGATCAGGTTGCAGAACTCTTAGCTGACTCATCGGGGGGCTGTCCGTAAGCTCACTCTCAGTCTCGGGGGACTGATGGAATGCCGGCCTGTATGCCGGGAAAACGGTAGGGGAGGCCTGATAAAGGTCTCAATTCTATCCCTCGCGCAGGGCGAGGGAGATAAGGAGAGGTAGGGTTATGGAAAAAATCTATAGCGATCAGGATCTGTTAAGCGCCTTGAAGAAGGCCAGCAAGGATGGGTTGATGGGCCCGACCTATCATGGTTATCTGAGAGGTCCCAACCGGCCCAGCGCTGAGGCCATCCGGGCACGTTTTGGCGGCTGGACCAACGCGGTGCGCAAAGCGGGCATGATTCCGGCGGCCCGGCGCACCAAGGACGAGATGAAGAAGCTCGTCAAGATGGGGAAGGTCGACGCCAAGTACCCGGCATTGCGTATGGGCATGAGCGTGCGGGAGCTGAAGGTGTCGGTCGGGCTTGAAAAACCCCGCAAGCCTACCAAGGAACGCTATATCGACGAAGGCGTGCGGATCGCCAAGAAGCTGGGACGCGCCCCGAATTTCCATGAGTTCAACCGTTATACGAAGACGGTGACCGCCTGGAATCCGTACCGGCTTTACGGCCGTGACTGGAAAGCGTTCAAACGCGATGTCGAGAAGGCCATGAAAGCAAAGGGCGCCCCGGTCAAGGCGAAAGCGGCCGCCAAGCCGAAGGCAAAGCCGAAAGCCAAGCCGAAGGCCAAGGCCAAGGCCAAGGCAAGGGCAAAGGCCAAGCCGAAGACAAAAGCAAAAGCCAAGGCCAAGGCAAAAGCAAAGCCGAAGGCAAAAGCCAAAGCCAAGGCCAAGGCCAAGGCAAAAGCCAAGGCCAAGCCGAAGGCAAAAGCAAAAACAAAGGCCAAGGCAAAAGCAAAGCCGAAGGCAAAAGCCAAGGCCAAGCCGAAAGCCAAAACCAAAGCCAAAGCCAAGGCCAAGAGGAAATAACCGGCAAGTACCGGAAGAAAAACAGGCGGGGACCGAAAGGTCCCCGTTTTTCTTGCAAGGCGGCAGAGTGTCTGCTAGTTTCAGGAAGGAAATTGACGAAGCGGCCAGGAGCGCAGGAGGTTGATCTCATGGCGTGTTGCAGAAGAAGCAAAGCCTCAGGACTGGATCTTAAGAAGCATCACAGCCACCGTGGTGGTTTGAGGATCATGCTTTTCGGAATGTTGCTAGGGCTCGCTATCGGCCTGCTATTCGCCCCGAAGCCGGGGACGGAAACCATCAACGGCCTCAAGGAAAAACGCGGCAAGATGCTTGAGAGTCTCATTCGCAAGCTGCCGGTATAAGAGCCTATTTCGAGGTGTATTCTGCTGCGGCCGGCTGCAAAGCCTTTGGGCTGCGTCCAAGCAGGGAGCCGCAGGACTCCCTTTATCTCCCACCCTTCAACCCCGTGCTATTATTGGATAAGCAGGCTTTTTGATGCCTGGTTCCGGATCATCATCCAGCCATGGGAAAAACGAAGGGCGCAACACAAACCAAAGCCAGCGAGAAGGAAGAGCGAATCCGGCGCCTGCTGGATTCGCTGCCTGACCGCCCCGGAATCTATGTTTACCGGGACGCCGCCGGCAAGGCGCTTTACGTGGGCAAAGCCAAGTCCCTCCGCAGGCGGGTGCGGTCATATTTCCGGGCTGGGGGACCGGCCGACGAGAGCGGCCGCATCGCCCGCATGCTGCGGCGCATGCATGATTTCGATTTCGTGGTCACAGCCAACGAAACCGAAGCGCTCCTGCTGGAATCCAACTTCATCAAGCACCATCACCCTCCCTACAACATCATGCTCAGGGACGACAAGTCCTACCCGTACGTGGCCATCACCAGGAATGAGGAATTCCCGCGGGTGTTTCTCACCCGCAAGCCGCACCGGCCAGGCGTGTCATATTTCGGACCCTTCACCAGCGTGCGCAAGGTGCGCGAGACGCTGGAGCTGCTGGGCAAAATCTTTCCCTTCCGCAAGTGCCGCGGTCCCCAGCCGGGCCGCCGTTCCGGGGTGCCGTGCCTCAACTTCCACATCGGGCTCTGCCTGGCGCCCTGTGACGGCCGGGTTGACGCTGCCGCCTATGGAGAGATGATTGGCCGGGTGGAGCGCCTGCTGGCCGGCAGGCCGGACAACCTTGCCGGCGAGCTCCGGGCGCAGATGGAAAAAGCTGCGGCCGCGCAGCGCTACGAGGAGGCCGCTATCCTGCGCAACCGGCTCATCGCCCTCGAGCACCTGCTTGAATTCCAGCAGGCGAGCGCCATCGGGCTGGAAAGCCTGGACGTCATCGGCCTTCATGTGGAAGATGACGGCGCCAATGTTCAGGTGCTCCAGGTGCGGGACGCATCCCTGAGTGACCGGCGCAGCTTCTTCCTGAAGAACGTGGCCGGTGAGCCGGAGGACGTCATCCTGGAACAGTTCATGATGCAATATTACTCGACGCCCACCGGTTTTCCGCCGGAGGTGGTAGTGCCGCCCGGCTTCACGGAAACAGCGGCGCTCCAGAAGCTGCTTTCAGACATGAAGGGATCCCGGGTCACCGTGCGCCGCGGCGTCAGGGGCAAACGGCGGCGGCTGTCGGAAATGGCTTCCCAGAATGCGGCGCTTGCCCTTAAGCAGGACCTTCTCCGCGAGGAAGAGAAACGGGCCCGCCCCGCCAAGGCGCTCAAGGACCTGAAGGACAGGCTCGGTCTGGCGGCGCCGCCCATGCGCATCGAGTGCTACGATATCTCCAATATCGCCGGCCAGCATCCAGTTGGCTCCATGGTCGTTTTCGAGGGCGGCCTGCCGCGTCCGGCGCATTACCGTAAATTCGGCGTGCGGACCAAAGGCCCGGACGATACCGCCATGATGGCGGAAGTGATCGGCCGCCGGTTTTCCCGGGAACCGGCGCAGCGGCAGGATGAGAGTTTTGCCGCCCGCCCGGACCTGTTGCTGGTGGATGGCGGCGCCGGCCAGGTATCGGCGGCGCGCCGCGCCCTCGAGCTGCAGGGCCTGGATGGCATCCCCGTGGCGGGACTGGCCAAGCGCCACGAGGAAGTCTATCTCTGGAATGAAAAGAGGCCGCTCAGCCTGCCGCCCGATGCCCCTGGGCTGGGGTTGCTCATCCGGGTCCGCGACGAGGCCCACCGGTTTGCCATCACCTTCCACCGGCAGCGCCGCGGCAAGGAGCTTTCCAGCTCCATCCTCGACGAGTTGCCCGGCATCGGGCCGGCCCGCAAGCGGGCGATTCTGGAATACTTCGGCTCGCCGGGACGGTTCATGGCTGCGGGCCGGGATGAGCTGGAGGCCATTCCCGGCTTGCCGGCCAAGGTCGCCCGCGATATATATACACTGGTCCACAAGATGGGATGACCACAGGGAGCGCTCGTCCGCACGAAGGCACTATAATGAATTAACGGTCACAAGACGGACCGGTTCACAAGGAGCAATGAAGTGGAAACTTGTAAGACAACCTATGAAACCAGGTTCGGCCGCGGCCTGCTGGTCTGGCGGGGCGGCATGCTGGAAGAGCACCGGCTGCCCGCCGGCGGCCGCCGGAATCGCCCACCTCAAAGAGGCGCCGGCCACTACGGCCCGCACACCATCCTGGCCGCCAGGCTGGAATCATATTTCAGCGGCCGCCCCACTGATTTTGCCGGCCTGGATCTGCCGCTGGCGCATGCCGGCTGGACTGATTTCCAGGAAGCGGTGGCCGCGGCCCTGCTGGCCGTTCCATACGGCGCCACCATCAGTTACGGAGGGCTGGCCGCCACCGCCGGCTATCCCCGCGCCAGCCGGGCGGTAGGCAGTTTCATGGCGCGCAACCCTTGGCCGGTCATCTTTCCCTGCCACCGGGTCGTGCGCAGCGGCGGCATTGCCGGCAATTTTTCCTCGGGGGCGGCCTGGAAAAAGCGGCTGCTCGGACTCGAGGGGGTCACCCTGCGGCCGCTGTAGCTTCCCGGGGCTGACCGGGGTTTCACTCGGCCTCGCAACGAACCACCTTTTGAGATAGATTCTTAGTCACGTCATGCAGTCAGGTCATGCCGACCCAAGGAGAAAACATGGAAGGTCAGGCCGGCGGTAACGATCATCCGGTGGAACTGACGATCATCACGGGGCTGTCAGGCGCCGGCAAGTCTCATGCCATGGCGGCTTTTGAGGATGCCGGCTTTTTCTGTATCGATAATCTGCCTCCGCAGATGATCCCGGCGGCAGCCGACCTTTTTTCCGTCGAAGGCAGCAAGGTGGAAAAGGTTGCCGTGGTCAGCGACGTTAGGGGGGGCCAGTATTTCGAAGAAATCGACCGCTGCCTGAAAGACCTGGACGGGCGGGGCATCACTTACCGGCTGCTCTACCTGGAAGCCTCCGACCAGGTGCTCTTGCGGCGCTTCAAGGAGACCAGGCGTCCCCACCCCCTGGCGCCCGACGGCAACATCCCGGAAGGCATCAGGCGGGAGAGGGAGATGCTTGCCGGCCTGAAGCAGCGGGCCGACTGGGTGATCGATACCACCGACCTCAACGTGCACGAGCTCCGTTCCCACATTGTCGAGAGCGTGGTGCCCGTCGGGACGATGGGGCTCGTCATCACCCTTGTCTCCTTTGGTTACAAATTCGGGACGCCGCTTGACGCCGACCTCGTCTTCGACGTCCGCTTTCTGCCCAATCCCAATTACGATCCCAAACTGAAGCCGCTCACGGGCGTGGACAAGGCCGTGCGCGACTACGTCATCAAGGCGCAGGCGGTCAAACAGTTCTTCGAACGCCTGACGCCGCTCCTGGATTACCTGCTGCCCATGTATGTCGCCGAGGGCAAGTCCAACCTCACCATCGGCGTCGGCTGTACCGGGGGCAGGCACCGTTCCGTGGCGATAGCCGAATGGCTGGCGAAACGGTACCGGGGGCAAAAATACAACGTCATCCTGCGCCACCGGGATATCGCGAAAGACTGACCGAGGCGTCAGGCAGGGCATCACCGTCAGGCAGGGCAACATCGTCAGACGGGCATCAGAATCACCGTCGGGCAAGGCATCATATGGACCATAAGCAGGAAAGCATTACCGGCCCGGCCGTCGTCGTCATCGGCGGCGGCACCGGTTTGTCCACGCTCCTCCGGGGGCTCAAGGAACTCACCGCCAACATCACCGCGGTTGTCACCGTGGCTGACGACGGCGGCAGCTCCGGCCGGCTGCGGCGGGAGTTGGGCATCCTCCCTCCGGGAGACATCCGCAACTGCCTCGTTGCGCTCGCCCGCGACGAATCCCTGCTGAGCCGGCTCTTCCAGTACCGTTTTGAGGAGGGCCCGCTCTCGGGGCACAGCTTTGGCAACCTCTTTCTGGCGGCACTGTCCAAAGTCACCGATGATTTCGAGGAAGCTGTGCGGCTTTCCAGCCGCATCCTTGCCACCCGGGGCCGGGTGCTGCCCGCGTCTCCCGACCTGGTCACGTTGAGGGCGGAGCTGGCCGACGGCAGCCAGGAAGAAGGGCAGGCCTCCATTTCCAACTCAGCCCAATCGTGCCGCCGAATCTGGCTTGAGCCCGAAAATGCCCACGCCACCGATGCCGCCCTGCGCGCGATCGCCGCCGCGGACATTATCGTCATCGGACCGGGCAGCCTGTTCACCAGCATCATCCCTAACCTGCTGATCCGGGAAATCACCCTGGCCCTCAAGGAGGCGGTCTGCCCGCGGCTGTTCATATGTAACGTCATGACCCAGCCTGGGGAAACACTGGGCTTCACGGCCTCCGACCACCTCGAGGCGCTGCTGACGCATGCCAGCCCGGGCATCATCGATATGGTTGTGGTCAACAACACCGCTCCGCCCGCGGCAGTGATCAGGCACTACCTGTCCACGGGCGCTGAACCAGTCATGGGCGATGATGTCAAACTGGAAAACATGGGGGTGCGCGTGGTGATGGCCGACGTCGCCTCGAGTGGAGACTACTTCCATCACGACAGCCGCAAGCTGGCGGCGACGGTCATGTCGCAACTGGGCAGCCGCCAGGCGGCGTCATAGCACATCTTGTCTTTTACCACCACAGTCAAACAGGAACTAAACCGCGTCGCCCGTGAGCGGACCTGCTGCCGCACCGCGGAGCTGGCGGCCCTGTTCCGGGCCGCTGGCAGCTTCCATCTGCGCTCCGGGGAGCGTTACGGCCTCGAAGCGGCCTTTGGCCTGGCAGCAACCGCCCGCACCGCCCTCCTCCTGGTCAAGTCGTTTGACCTCCCTGTTGAGGTGCGGGTGAGGGAAGAAAAACGCCTCCGCCAGCGCAAGCGCTACGAGCTCTACCTGGAGGGAGGCGCCCGGCTGGTGCAGTTTCTCAACGAGATCGGCGTCCTTTCCGACCGGCTCATCCTGCTGGATACGGTGCCGCATCGGATCATCAAGCGGCGGTGCTGCCGGGAGGCATTCCTGCGAGGGGCCTTCCTGGCCTCGGGCTCGGCGAGCCGGCCCGGCTCGGCGGCACACCTGGAGATCTACTCCGGCAGCCAGGCGTTTCTCGATACGCTTCAGGAAGCCGCGGCGACTCTGGACCTGAAACTTTCCCCTGTCCGGGGCCGGCGGCGTCCGGCGGTCTACGCCAAAAGCCTTGCCACCATCCGCGATTTCATGGTGGCAACCGGAGCCCACGAAGCAGCGCTCGAGTTCGAGCAGCGCGCCATCCTGGGATCGGTGCGGGAGGCTGCCAACCGGCGGGCGAACTGCGACCAGGCCAACGCCGCCCGTTGCAGCCGCGCTGCCGCGCGCCAGATCCGCTCCATCAGCAGGCTCAAGGAGAGCGGGGCCTGGGACAGTCTGTCTCCCAACCTGGTGGAGATCGCCGAGCTGCGGCTGCGGCACCCCTCCTCGACCATCATGGAGCTGGGCGGGCTTTCCGATCCGCCGCTTTCCAAATCCGCGGTCAATCACCGCCTCCGCCGGCTGGCGGAACTGGCGGGATAGGCCCTGCCGCCGCCCGGGTTACGAAAACCCTCGCATGTGGTAAAATGACGCCCGACATTCGCATTACTCACATCCGGGAGGGAGAATTTCATGGCGGTAAAGGTTGGCATCAACGGGTTTGGACGCATCGGCAGAAACGCATTTCGTGCCGCTGTTCTGGCAAACGCAGACATAGATTTCGTCGCGGTCAACGACCTTACCAGCCCCGAGACCCTCGGCCATCTCCTCAAATATGACTCGGTCATGGGAAGGTTTCCGGGCACAGTCGAGGTCAACAACGATTCATTAGTTGTCAACGGCAAGGAGCTGAAAGTCTTCAGCGAACGTGATCCGGGCGCTCTGCCCTGGAATGACATGGGCGCCGATGTCGTCATCGAATCCACCGGGCTTTTCCTCGACCGCGACAACGCCGGCAAACACCTGGCCGCCGGCGCCAAAAAGGTCGTCATCTCCGCGCCGGCCAAGGACCCGGACATCACTCTCGTCCTCGGGGTCAACGACAGCGCCTATAACAGGGAAAAGGATAATATCATCTCCAACGCTTCCTGCACGACCAACTGCCTGGCGCCGGTCTGCAAGGTGCTGCTGGACGAATTCGGCATCCAGAAAGGCTTCATGACCACAGTGCATGCCTACACCAACGACCAGCGCATCCTCGACCTGCCGCACAAGGACCTGCGGAGGGCCCGCGCCGCCGCCGTCTCCCTGATCCCTACTACCACCGGCGCCGCCAAGGCCGTCTCACTGGTGCTCCCCGAGCTGAAGGGAAAGATGGACGGCATGGCCATGCGCGCTCCGGTTCCGGACGGCTCCGTCGTCGACCTGGTGGCTATCCTCGACCGTGAGGTGACCAGGGAGGAAGTCAACGCGGCCTTTGAGAAGTACGCCGATACCGGCGCCATGAAAGGCGTTCTCAAGTACATGCCTGATCCAATCGTCTCCATTGACATCGTCGGCGATTCGTTTTCCTCCATCTTCGACGCCAACGCCACCATGGTCCAGGGCAGCATGGTCAAGGTGCTCAGCTGGTATGACAACGAATGGGGATATTCGAACCGCCTCGTCGACCTGGTCCAGCGCGTGCTTTAGGCCGCCGCTCGACTCACTTGACTGTTTGTAAGAGGCGTTGCCCTGCGGCGCCTCTTGTTTTATCGCTTGACGATACGGGAGGGATGATGAAGAAGACGGTCAGGGACATAGACGTAGAAGGTAAGCGGGTTCTGGCCCGGGTTGATTTCAACGTCCCCCTGGACGGCGGCAAGGTTGCCGACGATACCAGGATCAGGGCGGCGCTGCCAACGATAAATTACCTCAGGGAACACGGCGCCCGCGTGATCCTCATCTCCCATCTGGGCCGGCCTAAAGGCGTGGACGACTCGCTGCGGATGAACCCTGTAGCCGAGCGCCTCTCGCAGCTGCTGGGCGGCGGCGTCATGAAGCTGGACGACTGCGTAGGGCCGGAAGTGGAAGCCCGGCTGGCCGAACTGCCGGCCGGCGGCGTGGCGCTGCTGGAGAACAGCCGCTTCCATCCCGAAGAGAAGGCCAACGACCCCGAATTTGCCGCCGCCCTGGCGCGGCTCGCCGACATTTTCGTCAACGACGCTTTCGGCGCCGCCCACCGGGCCCATGCCTCCACCGCCGGCGTGGCCCGCGACCTGCCCGCGGTCGCCGGTTTCCTGGTCGAGGCCGAACTGAAAAAGCTGTCGCGGCTGATCGAGGACCCATATCATCCCTTTGTGATCATCCTGGGCGGCGTCAAGATCTCGGACAAGATCGGCGTCATCGACCGGTTCCTCGATTTTGCCGACGCCATCCTCATCGGCGGCGCCATGTGCTTTGGTTTCCTCAAGGCCAAAGGCATCGACGTGGGTGCTTCCAAGGTAGAGGAGGAGGCCATCGCTGTCGCGGCGGCGGCGCTGGAGAAAGCCGAGAACTCAAAGTGCCGCCTCATATTGCCCAAAGACGTGGTCCTGGCGGATGCCTTCAGGGAGGACGCCGACACGATCATCAACACGGTGGATAATATTCCCGCGGGGTGGATGGGACTGGACATCGGGCCCGCCGCCTCCATGGAATTCGTGCGTGAGATCGCCGTGGCCCGGACCATTTTCTGGAACGGCCCCATGGGGGCCTTCGAGATGGAGCCTTTCTCCGCCGGCACCCGCACCGTCGCCGAGGCCGTCGCCAGCGCCAGCGCCCTCACGGTCGCCGGCGGCGGCGATACCGTGGCGGCGCTCAACAAATTCGGGCTGGCCGGCCGCCTCGATCACGTATCCACCGGCGGCGGCGCCGCCATGGAGTTCCTGGAAGGGAAAGAGCTGCCCGGCATCGCCGTGCTCGAGGAGGCCTAGTTCCTTTTCCAACCAAATCACGCAAATTGCTTGAATTTGTATGTTTCTTTTTCCGGAAATAGGTTATAATTAATTAGGTCCCAAGAAGTCAGAGAGACTTGCTGGAGACAGTCGCAAGAACTTAGTGGAGGAAATGCGGAAGTAAAAAGCCGCAGAGTACGGTGAAGCTAAGGGAAGCGAAGGTCGAAGAAGGTAAGTAAGGAAGGTTTCTTGGGACCTTTCTTTTTTTGTCTTTTTTTCTTTCCTTTCGGAAAACCTCGCAAATTCCGCATTTCGTGATTTTCAGCTATTGCCCGGACGTCTCTGCTAGAATAAAATCTAGGCGGTCCCAAGAAATCGGAGGACACGCCCCCGGTGTGCAGCCGGGAAAGACCCGGGTACGGAAACGCGGTGCTTCGCCCGCAGAGTACGGAGAAAAGCCCGGGCCCCCATGCCAAGGGGAGGTAAGTCTGAAGGTTTCTTGGGACTTTTTCAGGTCTTTTCCGGTCCGGAGGTTGTCAATATGCGTCGCGTTTCCAACCCTGTTCTGATCGCCATTGTGCTGCTGGTTATGGTCCTGGGCGGGCTTGCCTTTCTTTCCGGTTGTGGCGGCCAGGACGAGACATCTACTGAAGCCACGACGGCGACTACGGCGGGGCCTCCCGTGGAACAGGCCCAGCCGGCTCCGGGGGTTACGGCGGCAGAGCCGCAAGAGCAGACTTCACCTTACGGCCCTGGCTCCACATACTCGCAGTCGGTTGGCACTCTCGTGGACGGCCTGCAGCTGAAAGAAATCCGCTGGTCTGACCACAATACTTACTTCCGTGTCGTTTTCGAGATGGCCACAGCCGGCGGCCAGCCCGTGCTTCAGGTGCCGCATGCGGAAGCCTCGCTTTCCGGCGACAAGCAGATCAAGGTGGTGCTGGGAGGCATCCGCTCTCTCGGCAACAGCGCCAGCGTGAATCAGACCAATCTGGCGGTGGGCGACTCCTTGGTCGCTTCGATCACCCGCCTTCCCGAGAAAGATGACCAGGCGCTGGTTTACGGAATCAATCTCAACAAGCCGGCGACTTTCGCCCTGGCGGGAATCGGAGACCCCGGCCGCATCGTTGTGGATATCATGAAGTAGCAAAAGCGCTTCCGGCCATCTCCTACTTCCTGTCAAACCGC